>JAYZMM010000034.1:0-8041 GCA_036153155.1 Planctomycetota bacterium | reverse complement strand
AATCCGGATGGAACCACCATAGATGAAAGTGCGTTTCGCTATCCGGGCCCGAAACCTCAAACGAAAGAAGCGGGTATCTTGATGCTCGCCGATGCCGTGGAAAGCGCGAGTCGGGTCCTCGTTGAGCCGACTCCTTCGAGGATTGAAAGTTTGGTAGAGGATATTGCGATGAAGCGATTGCTGGATGGACAGCTGGATGAATGCGGTCTCACCCTGCAAGAAGTACGAGAAGTGCAGGATAGCCTAGTGAAATCGCTTATTGCGGTTTACCATGGAAGGGTAAAATATCCAGGTCAACAGACCGCATAAATGAGCACGTTCATTAAAGAGGATGTCTTGGAAAACGGATCGCATCAAGTCAACATCTGTAATCAAAATTCGCGGGCAATCGTGGATCAAGAGCGTTTAAAGCAAGGCATCCTACTCGTGTTGCGCGATTATGAGGTGAAACAAGCTGTCGTCGGACTTGCGATTGTCACCGATGACACGATACAGAAAATGAATAAGCGGTTTTTAGATCATGACTATGCGACCGATGTCTTGAGCTTTCCGCTCTCCGATAGTGAACATGAAACAGATGTTCTGGAAGGTGAAATTGCGATTAGCTATGACACTGCACAACGACGGGCTGGAGAGTACGGTTGGGGCACAGAAAACGAACTCTTGCTCTATGCCGTTCACGGCACACTTCACCTAATCGGACTCTCCGATCAAACAGCGCATGAACGAACCGTAATGCGTAAGGCAGAACAAAACATTTTGGCGCAGATGAATATTTCCGTTCCCGAAACGTTGCCCAGCGTCACCGATGAAACGTCAAATGAGTCGGCCTCAAACATCGATAACGCATCGCATTGCCACACAGACATTCTCGATCAACAATGAGATCTTTGAATTCAAATTTTAAGGACACCCCGATATCGTAACGCTAGATCTACTTTACTGGATGGCCGGAATCAGCCTGGCGGTAACCTTGATCAGTGCGATCGGGACGCGTGCGCTGCGGGATTTTTCACGCCACGAATTAGAGATCCTTTGCCGAAAGCACGAGTCCGATCTCAAGTTCAGTGAAATCCTTGAATATGACGATCAGGTAGCAATTAGTATTGAAAGCCTGAGTGCCATCACTATTGGGCTGTTTGTCATCAGCACTACGGTGCTTGTAAATATGGATGCGCGATGGGATCCGGTCACGAATCCAGTAGTTTTCTGGAGTACGGTGGCGGGTTCCGGTTTTGCTCTGCTGCTTTTTTATATTTGGTTGCCTTGGACCGTAACACAAATTTGGGCAACGCCCATTCTATTTCACACTTGGCGATTCTGGAAATTCCTGAGTCAACTTCTTACTCCTTTTGTTCTCATGGCACGATGCCTCGATGCGATCATGCACCGCCTGGCGGGCAGACCGCAGGTGGAGCAGACAGAGCAGCTTTTTGAAGAAGAAATCCGATCTATCGTAAGTGAAGGGCATCGAGAGGGATTGCTTGAGGAGGATGCCCGCGAAATGATTCAGGGTGTGATGGAATTAAGTGATGTCGATGTGGCAAAAGTGATGACCCCACGGACGGATGTTGTAATGATGTCTGTCGATTTATCGTGGGAAGCAATTATTCGATTTGTGATAGGCAGTGCACACACACGCATTCCAGTACATGGCAAAACAAGAGACGATATCGTGGGCATCCTTTATGTTAAGGACTTGCTTCCCTTGATGGCGACCGACGAAGCCAAGCCAGCTTTACGAGAGGTTCTGCGTACGCCTCATTATGTACCTGAAACCAAACGACTCGATGATTTACTGGAAGAATTCCAGCAAACAAGAAATCATATGGCACTCGTTTTAGATGAGTATGGTGGTGTCTCTGGACTTGTCTCAATCGAAGATGTACTTGAAGAAATTGTTGGAGATATTGTCGACGAGTATGACCAGGAAGCGAAGGAAGAATTTCGTGTAGTCGATGACCATACCGTGGAGGTGTTAGCTCGCGTCCATCTTGATGAGATTAATGAGCGGTTTGATCTAGATATCCCTGAAGATGGCGATTACGACACGATTGGTGGCTTTGTGTTCAGCCAATTGGGTCATATCCCGATGGTAGGCGAGGAGGTGCAATGGGGAAAACTTCGGATTGAGGTCACACAAGCGAGCCTACGAAGAATTGAAAAAGTGCAACTATTTCTTCCGGAAATGCGTCGCGACACCGCCTAGTTTAAAAGTCGGTGCCTGCTGCTTTTGTTAATGCTGCTTGTGCTTAATAGGACCCTGCTGGTTGCCGTCCCCTGCTAGCATTTTTTCGTGCCTGACCGGACAACGATGAGGATGTCCGTAGGTGATTGGGTCCCAGCAAATCCTGCACTCGCGACCTCATTTCCTCATTATTTTCGACCTTAATATCTTCACAGTTGCAGCGGACTTGCATTCCGTTCTCAAGGCACAAGGTAAGTTCCACAGCACAGTCTCCCGGATAGTGCCTTAAAATTTCGTGCAAGGATTCTAATTGCCGGAGACTTTCTTCAGATTCATTAATTTGAATTCGTGCGCGCGATGTGAAACGACGGGTTGCCTCTGTCAGTGGTATAAGGTCGTTGACGATTACATTCACCTCTTCGCTTCCAGGCCGACGATCAACAGCTCCCTGCAGGATCAACATGGCATCAGCCTCGACCAAATGCCCACAGTTCAGGAATGTGTCCGGCCAAAGAATACAGCGTGTAATTCCCTGCAAATCTTCCAGGTCAAACATCGCATATTTTGTCTCGGTCTGGCCACGTCGTGGATTTTTTGTATGCGAAAATCGCACCGCAGAAAGCATGCCACCAAGCACCACTTCAGATCGATGCTCCAGATTCTTCAGGTCTTCTGTCGTATGCCGGCAATACTCTGCAAGCAAATTTTTATGCTCCTCCAGCGGGTGGCTGCTCAAGTAATAGCCTAAAACTTCTTTCTCTCCCGCGAGTTGCTCGCGATCATCCCAATCCGGCACGTCAGGAAGTCCTATTTCATTATTACTTGTTTCCTGCGCGTCATTCAAATCTTCAAATAGATTCGCTTGCCCGCGACGGCGATCCTCCATCACCGCTGCACCGCTTTGCATGGCTCGCTCAATCACCGCGACCAACTGGCTTCGCCGGGCACCCAGCGAATCAAATGCGCCTGCTTTGATCAACGTTTCAATCGTGCTTCGATTCACCGATCGCGAATCAATTCTCTCACAAAAATCGAACAAGCTTTTAAAGGCACCGCCCTTTTCTCGCTCACTCACTATCGCCTCGGCTGCCCCTCCACCACATCCTTTGATTGCCGATAGCGCAAAATGAATTTGTTTTTCCAGTGTGTCTGAACTTTCAACGGAAAATGTCACGGAACTGTGATTCACATCAGGGGCCACCACGGTGATATTCATTCGGCGACAGTCTTCCAAGTGTTCAACCAGTGAATCCTTGGATTTAAAATTACGACCTGGAATATCGCCGGTCAGTAAGGCGGCCATGAACTCTATCGGATAATGTGCCTTCAGATAGCCTGTTTGATATGCAATCAAGGCATAAGCAGTGCTATGACTCTTATTGAAACCGTAACCGGCAAATTTCTCGATGAGCCCAAAAAGATCCAGTGCCTCCTGCCGGGCCAACCCTTTGGCAGTCGCGCCATCTACAAATTGTTCCTGAAATTTTGCGATGGTTTGTAAGGTTTTCTTGCTAATAGCCTTAATGCAGGTATAGGCATCCGAGAGACTGATATCTCCCAGGCGATTGAGCATCCGCATGACCTGCTCTTGATAAACCATTACCCCATGAGTTTCCTCAAGAATGTCTTGAACATCAGGGTGCGGATACGAGGCGTTTTTTCGACCATGTTTGATGGCCACGTAATCATCCACCATCCCGCCCTCAAGTGGCCCCGGACGATAGAGTGCATTAGTCGCGATAATATCCCGGAAGTCATCGGGCTTCATCTTTTGCAATAAGTCGCGAATACCACCACTTTCCAACTGGAAAATACCCTTCGTCTCCCCTCGACACATCAAGGCAAAGGTATCTGTGTCATCCATGGGAAACCGATGCGGGTCGATCTTTTCCCCCGTCGTTTCTTCAATGATACGTTGACACTCCGAGAGAATGGTTAGATTTCGGAGTCCCAGAAAGTCCATCTTCAACAGACCGGCAGCCTCAACCTCCTTCATTGCCCATTGGGTGATGATGTCATTTTTCCCCTGCACACGACCCAAAGGCACATATTCCGTAAGAGGTTTGTCAGCGATGACAACCGCAGCGGCGTGGGTTCCCACATTCCGAGCAAGGCCTTCAATCTTCATCGCCAGATCAAGCAACTCGCGGACTTCTCCGTCAGCTTCATAAGCGCTGTTAAGTTCCTGGCTTTTCTCCAGCGCCTCACGGAGTGTGATTCCTAAAATATCGGGCACCATGGCGACAATTTGATCGACTCGCGGGATCGATAGACTCATCGCTCGACCAACGTCGCGAATGGCCGCACGCGCAGCAAGCGTTCCGAAGGTACCAATCTGCGCGACATTCGCCTCCCCATATTTTTGCTTCACATATTGGATCACCTCGCCGCGCCGCTGCTTGCAGAAATCGATATCAATATCTGGGGCTTCGAGACGATTTTCATCCAAAAATCTCTCGAAGAGCAAATCATAGCGAATCGGACAAACGTGGCTCATGTACAGTGCATAACAAACAATGGAGCCGACACCTGAACCTCGCGCGGTGCAGGGAATTTCATTCTGTCGGGCATAACGAACGAAATCCCAAACCATCAAAAAATAATTAGAAAACCCAAGTTTATGGATTACCGAAAGCTCACGATCCAGGCGATCAATTACCACAGGGGCGAGCGTTTCTTCATGCCACCGATCAGGCATGCCCTGATAGCGATCCTCAAGCCCCTTAATGCATAGCGCCCGCAAATACTGCTCCGGACTCTCATTCTCGGGCAGCGTGTACACCGGAAAGTGTCGCCGACCCAACTCAAGATCGATGTCAATTCGATCCGCAATCTCCTGACTGCGATGAACCGCATCTTCCATCCCCGGAAATGCAAGATACATTTCCGTAGGACTGCGGAGATAAAATTGATCGTTCTCCATTTTCAAACGATCTTTGTCCGTGCGATACTTTCCCGTATTAATACAAAGCAAAATATCTTGTGCTTCGGAATCGTCTTGTTTGATGTAGTGCGCATCGCTTGTAGCAACGACAGGGAGCCCTTGTTTGCGGGCAATATCGACCGCGCCTTCCATTGCAATCCGCTGGATCTCTAAACCGTTGTTTTGGACTTCAATGTAATAGCGGTCACCAAAAACACCGTGAAACCATTGGGCAATTTCCTCGGCCTCTTTTCGTTCGGCCGTATCATCCCCGGTTCGCAGAATAGTTCGATTAAATTCACTCGAGACACAACCCGATAGACAGATAACACCCTCACTGTAGGCCTCTAAAATTTCCCGATCAATTCGCGGTTTGAAGTAAAACCCTTCAAGAAACGCAGCCGATGAAAGGCGAATCAGGTTCTTAAATCCTGTGCGATTCATGGCCAGCAGCGTGAGATGGTAGCTCGCTTCACGCATCGACCCGGCATCACGTTCAAATCGACTCCCAGGTGCAATGTATGCTTCGTATCCCAACACGGGATTGATTCCGGCCTTTTTTGCCTCTTGATAGAACTCAACCGCACCGTGCAAATTGCCATGATCGGTGAGTGCCAACGCATTCATACCTAAATGCTTTGCCTGCTCGACGAGTCCACCGATCGGTGCTGCACCATCTAGCAGGCTGTAATGGCTATGACAATGAAGATGGACAAAAGAACGCTCGCTCATCCTGCCACTTTCAGAAAACACGAGGGAATTTTTTTTCGTGGATAGATTCTAACATGTTTAATCCCGGCAACAATTGTTGGCGATCCACACATTACCACCGTATCGACGCCCCCTGATGCGAAATCGGTCGTGACCGAATCGGCCTTATCATCCCACAATAACTTACACGTCTTTCTTGTCATAAATCTCGTGACCAAATGTTGCCGCCAGTTATTGACCTGGGGCAGTAAATAGAGCCAGTGCCTGGCGAGTCATTGCAATATTGTGCACGCGTAAAACATGCACCCCGCGATTGGCAAGAAAGAGCGAGAGACCCAGCGTGCCAGCCTCTGGATCCAAAGGAAATTCTTTTCCAATTTCAGCCTCCAGAACTTTTTTGATAAATCCCTTGCGTGAATGACCCACCAGGAGTGGACAACGCAGATGATGAAAACAATCGATTTGCTTTAAGAGTTCCAAATTGTGCGACAATGTTTTTCCGAAACCCAATCCCGGGTCAAGGCAGATACGGTCTACTGAAATACCTGCCGCCACCAGCGAATCACGCCGGTCGGATAGATAATGAAAAATATCTTCTACAACATTTTTATATTTCGGTGCATCCTGCATGGTTTGTGGCGTACCTTGCATATGCATCGCACAGACGCCTACGCGACTTTCAGCCGCTAACGAAACCATTGCCTCATTGCCACAAAAACCTGTCACATCATTAATGATTTCAACGCCCTGTGCGACACTCTCTCTGGCGACCTCCACTTTCGATGTATCGATAGACAGAACAAGGTCTTCACGAGCCCGAATTTTTTCAACCACTGGAAGAACTCGATCAAGCTCCTCTTGAAGGGCAACGGGATCACTGTAAGGACGCGTGCTTTCACCGCCGATGTCCAGGATGTCCGCACCGTGACGGGCCAAATCGAGGGCATGCTGAACCGCCCGATCCGCTTGAAAAAATTTACCACCATCGGAAAAACTATCCGGAGTGACGTTGACGATACCCATCAGCAGTGGGCGGCCCATCAGAGGGAGGCTCCGCGTACGAAGCTGCCAATGATCGATAGGGCTAAACGAGTCCGTATGTCGTGAATCCGTTGGAAAAACTGCCATAGCTGGCAGCTTACCATGGAGACTCCATGATGGCTACAATCTGCGACGCCACCTGCTCGATCGCCTCCTGCTCGGTACTCAGTGTTGAATGTCCCACTTCTGTAACCTGAGAACTAGCGCCAGTCACATCGGCTACCGCAACTGGCAAGGGGATCGATGCGCCAGGGTGTACCACTTCCCCTTGATTATCCAGCCAGCGCACGGCCAATTGAACCGTCATATCGACCTCTCGCAAGTCGTCATTAATGGTCGTCACCGAGACAGCCTTTGTAATCGGGAGTACCGTACCTTCGAGTACCGTATCCGCACTTTCTTGGCCAACAACCTTATAATTTGTGTTTTGTTCGATTTTTTTCACAACCGCTTCAGTAAGCCACGCCCCCATACCGGGCCGTAAGTTATCGGACTTGAATACGGGCACATAAACCGTTTGGATATGCGGCGGATAAAGTCCTTGAGTCCCAAATCGATAGGCCGCACAGCCTGGAATAAGGAAAGTGCCGATGAACAGAATAATTGGTATGCGAACGCAGAAAATCATGCGTTGTCGTTGGAGGTGCATGGTCAAAGATGAATTCATTCGGCACCCTTTATGAGAACGTCTAGTCGTCGACTTCTTCTGAGGTCACCGATTCTTCAAGCACTAGCGGATCTTCTCTCGATTCCGGAAACAGTGCAGAGATCCAAGTGAAACGTGGCGGGGGAGTCGACGGTTTGCCTTTGATCTCTTCAATCTGATTTTCCGCTTGTTGCGCAACTTCGGTGTGTGGAAACTCATCGACAACCAGGTTGTAATAATTGCGGGCCGCGCCATGGAATCCTTTGGCAGAATAGAATTTGGCAAGTTCAACGTCACGCATCGCCAGATTAGAGGATACTTGCGCATGTAACTTTTGCATCCGCTTGCGCTCCTCGGGAGACATTTCCCGGAATTGCCTTAGCGTCTGTTCGATTAACTTTTTCGCTTCCTTCAAACAAGTGCCTTCATACTTCGGACCTTGATACCTCCGGATTTTCGCTTGAATTCCCAGAACATGGGCCTGGTATTGGTGCTCACTTCCCGGGTATTCCTGACGCACCAGACCATAGTA
>JAYZMM010000033.1:0-5029 GCA_036153155.1 Planctomycetota bacterium | reverse complement strand
GCGGTGCATTGATCGGCAACATTGCCTTGGTCTCCAAATCAATAACGCGTTGGCCATGGAACAGCCAATTTTCGCTGGCGGTTACAAAATAGTCGGTCAGGCCGCGACTGTTGTAAGCCAGTGGTGCTATTTGTTCTGCTTTGATGTCAAAGAGACCGACCGTGGCTCGACCACAGGGGATAAACAGGTTTCCTTGGCTCTCGACAAGATAACCCTGCGGCGTCATGTCCGTGAGCGTCACCACGCCGAAGGCTGATTCAGGGGTCGCGCCACTCGCAATTTTTTCCAGATCGAGCCAATAAAGAAATGTGCCCTCGAAAGGCCAGACCCCAACGGTGAAATAGAGTTTTCCATCGGCAATCACGGGCCCACCACGCACAGGGAGCACCGAACTCATGCGATCGTTCCCAATAACGCGTCGGGCGGCAGGAGCCGCTTTGAATTTCCATAATAACTTTCCGCTCTCATTGGAAAGACAATAAATGCATCCATCATCGGAACCGAAGTAGACTCGATTTTCGCTTGAAACCGGTGCAAAGCGGACAGGACCCTCGGCAAAAAATTTCCATCTCTCGGCACCCGTATGCGTGTCGAATGCCGTAACTGAATCGTTTTGTGCCGAACCCAGGAAAAGCGTTTCACCCACCACGATCGGTTCGTAACTGCCATCAAAAACCAATCGAGGGTCTTCCGGCCATGCTGGCTTTGGGGGGGCAAATTGACGAACCCACTGAAGCGAAAGATTTGCCGGAATGGCATCGGGTGATGTTGCTGAACGTGCTGCATTGAATCGCCAAGCGGGCCAGTCTGCTGCCGTCAACATGGTGGATGCGGCAACACCTGAAACGAGACTCAAAACACACAGACAGCAAAACCTTTTGGCAGCCATGGGGGAACCTCAACGGGGTGGGACAGTGATTGAAGCCTTGACGTCAAAACAGGTCCTCATTGTACCGCCGCCAAGATGCCTTTGGTAGTTTCCTCCGACTCAGATCGAGGCCGCTTTTCGGTTACAATGCGGGTGCCATGGAGATTTAGAGAGCGCTATAATGGTGAATGCGCAGATCGGCCCAGAGCATCTTTAAAAAGTGGCAGGAATCGGCATTTGCCGCTATGAGTCTGAGTATCCAAGGGCGAATTATGTTTCAACGCATTGCTTTCGTAAGTGCGCTGCTTCTGATACCACCCAGTTTTTTAGCTTGTCCCTCTCTGTTGGCGGCAGACGAGGCACGCCCCCCGAATATCATCCTGATCATGGCCGATGATTTGGGGTATGGAGATATTAGTCCTTATGGGGGTTGGGTGAAGACACCACACTTGCAATCGCTTGCTGATGAAGGTGTGCAGTTTATGGACTTCCATGCGAGTGCAAGTGTCTGTTCGCCGACACGCGCCGGATTGTTGACAGGACTATATCAACAAAGGTTGGGCATCCCGGGCGTATTGTATGCCAATCCCGCGCGACCGGAGCACTATGCGGGTCTTAGCGCAGAACAGACGACCATGGCCGAAGTGTTTCGGGACCACGGATATCGTACGGCACTCTTCGGAAAATGGCACCTTGGGTATCAAGCGAAGCATAACCCGATACTTCATGGGTTTGATGAATTTCGCGGCTTTGTCAGCGGGAACATTGATTATCATTCTCACATTGATTTAATGGGGCGAGAGGACTGGTGGCAAGATCAAGCAAAGAAAAAAGATAAGGGTTACCTTACCGACTTAATTTCCGAATATGCCGTCGATTTCATAAAGGCAAACGCGGATCGCCCCTTTTTTTTATATCTTCCACATCATGCACCCCATTTACCGTTTCAGGGACCAAGTGATCCTTCCGATCGCACGGTCGGTGGAAAATTTCCAGTGGCCGGAACCGTTCGGGATCGTAAGCGCGCCTACCGTGAAATGGTCGAGTCGATGGATGCCGGCGTTGGTCTAATCAGGGATGCCTTGAAAAAATATCAGCTCGAAAAAAATACAATCATCTGGTTTTTTTCAGACAATGGTGCGCTTTCTTCGGTCGGTTCTAATAAACCTCTGCGAGGCCAGAAAGGAGAAGACTGGGAGGGTGGACATCGTGTCCCCTCGATTATTAGTTGGCCCACGCATGTCGCCCCACGAAAGACAGATGTCTTGAGTTCAACGCTCGATGTGATGCCCACGGTCTTAGATTTGGCAGGAATTCATTTTTCCGGAAAGATGGATGGTGTTGATCTGGGCCGATTTTTACTCGATAGCGAATCCCCGAAGCAGGGCCGCAAACTTTTTTGGTGGGGAGACCAAAAACAGGCTTGGAAAGGTGCGGCGATGCGTGAAGGACCCTACAAACTCGTCGTCGATCGGTCTCAAAATCAACGACCGAATATATATCTATTTGATCTCCGAAAAGATCCCGGAGAGCAGCATGATATTGCTCGGCAAAATCCCCAGCAGCTAAAAAAGATGCTCAGTGATCTTACGACGTGGCACCGCGATGTCAAACGAAACCACTAATACCTTTTAACAATAAGCTCCGTAGAAAAAAGAAAAACGTTGATCCTAGGCGGGTCGCAACGAACAGACAAAGAACTCAAAAGGAGGTGTTCATGAGTAATATTGAGCAACTCATTATTCGTGATGATTTTTATCCTGATCCTGATTTAATCCGACAAAGAGCGCTCGAAAAACAATATCATGCGCCGCCGGGCAGCACCAAACGGCTGGCCAAGACAGCAGCTTGCACCGATCAAGAGGCTCGCGAACTTTTTGAGCTTGTAAAGCCGCTTGTGCCATATGACGATGTAGTCAGTTTTCGCGTGTTGTTTCGTTATACGCTTGCCGGCACCGTAAAGAAAACACACTGCCATATCGATGGCACCTCCTATGCAGGGATTGTCTATCTAACGCTTCCGCAGCACTGTGCCGGGGGGACCACGATCTATCGGCATAAGGCAACCGGCGATCTGATTTTTAACCCCGCGCATCGCGAACAGTATGATCTTCAAGACCAAAGCCAGTGGGAGATTGCCGAGGAGTTAGAGATGAAACACAATCGATTGGTCATGTATCCGGGGCAGATGTTTCACGCGCTCACCCCCGTATTTTTCGGCGATGATATTTCCAATGGGCGACTAACCCAGAATATCTTTGTCATGCGTCCCGGGGATGCCGCGTTGAACCAGAGGAGTTAGAGTTGCGATGAATGCTGCTGAAAGGGCGCTCTTTGAACAGGTCTCCAGGTTTGCAGCCCAAATAGATTCGCAAGAGTTATTGGAACACTTTGCGGATCCTGTAGTCATCTTTGCGGCGCCGCGATCCGGCAGTACCTTGCTTTTTGAGACGTTCAAGAAAGCGGAGACCCTCTGGACGATCGGAGGAGAGTCTCACATTGCTTTTAGTGGGCTTCCGCAGTTACATCCTCGAGAGAAAAATTTTGTTTCGGGTCGACTCGGTGCGGAGGATGCAACCGATCCAGTGTGCCATTGGATGCGATCTTTATTTCTGTGGCTCGCCAAGAATCATCAAGGGCAACGCTATTTGCAACTTGCAGAGCATGAACGTCCCGTGACTATTCGCTTCCTAGAAAAGACTCCACGGAATGCCCTGAACATCGAATTTATGAGAAAGGTGTTTCCCTCTATGCGCGCATTGTTTCTCTACCGCGATCCGCGCGAGAACATTGCCAGTATTATCGAGGCCTGGGATGAGGGGGGAAAAACCGGAAGGTTCGTTACGTTTCGTGATCTGCCGAATTGGGACCGTGATCGTTGGTGTCTACTTTTGCCTCCTGGGTGGCAAGAATTACGAGGATGCAGCCTTGCGGAAATCGCGACATTTCAATGGAGATCGGCTAATCAGGCGATTTTGGACGATCTGCGTGCTCAAGAAGGCCTTGCTTGGTTATCGCTTTCTTACGACAAACTGATCAATGCTACAAAGGATACGATAGACCGCGTCGCAGCATTTATTGATATTCCTGTGACCGGTGAACTTCGAAAGCGGGTTTCCCAACCACTGCCTCTCTCCAATACAATCGTGAAAGCACCACAGAGTGAAAAATGGAGAAAACACGAGCAGGCAATCCAGGAACTTCAGCACGCCTACGCGCCACTTCAACAGGCGTTGGATGCCCTTGGGGGAATGTAATGCAAGATTTTCGGTTAATCGAATGTGGTCAAGGTCACAAGGAGCAGGCGCGTTGATTCAATCACAAAATATGGCTTACCGCTTCCTGGAACAAACATTAATTACTGCTTGTCTTTTTTTGGGTGCGTTCCTCTTTCAAGCACCCGTCGCTTGGGCCGATTCGCCTGAGCGACCGAACATTGTTTTTATTCTTGCTGACGATCTGGGTTACGGGGATCTGGGCTGCTATGGACAGCCGCGAATTCAGACGCCTCATCTTGATAGGATGGCTGAAGAGGGGATGCGATTCACGCGTTTCTATGCTGGTTCCACCGTTTGCGCGCCATCGCGGTGTACGCTAATGACGGGGCTACATACGGGACACTGCCTGATTCGTGGAAATCGGCGGGTCGATCTTCGAGATGCGGATTATACGGTTGCAGAAATGCTCCAGGCTGCCGGCTACCGAACCGGTATGTTCGGCAAGTGGGGACTCGGCACCGAGGGAGGTACCGGTTTGCCCTCGCGCCAGGGTTTCGACGAATTTTTTGGCTATCTCGACCAGTCACATGCCCATAACTATTATCCAACGTTTCTGATTCGGGGTACCGAACGACAGCAACTCGATAATGTAGTGCCTAATCCGGGCCGCCAAGGGCAGGGTGTTGCCAGTGAGAAAAAGACGTATAGCCATGATCTGATAATGCAAGAGGCACTCGATTTCGTAGAGCGGAATCGAGATGAACCATTTTTCCTCTATCTACCGGTGACCATTCCCCACGCCAATAATGAAGCGGGCGATGAGGGAATGGAAGTTCCGAGTCTTGGAATCTATGCGGATCGCGATTGGCCCGAGCCGGAAAAAGGTCGGGCTGCAATGATCAGCTATCTCGACCGCGATATCGGTCGATTGATGCAAAAATTA
>JAYZMM010000032.1:0-9134 GCA_036153155.1 Planctomycetota bacterium | reverse complement strand
GAGGTGCTTGGTTCAGACGGGTGGCGAGGGGTAACGATCGAGGGAGATGTCCAAGGGCAGGTTTGTAAAGATTTATGCGTGAATTTTTCACAATCTTTCAAAGCAAAAGCAGTAGAAGGTTTATTGAATGCTCCGGTTTCTGAGTCCTATCCAAAAGTGACGCAAAGCAATTCAAATGCAATTGCAACTGCGCCTGCAGCGCCCGGTTTTAATGTTTTAGAAATCTTGATTCAGTTAGCATCGGCAATGGTGGCTGGGCTCTTACTCAACGTGATGCCATGTGTCTTGCCGGTAATTGGCTTAAAAGTGATGTCTTTTGTTCAGCAAGCGGGCGAAAGTCGCAAAAGGGTCTTCGCTTTAAATGCCTGGTTCTCACTCGGTTTAATGTCGGTCTTCTGGGCCTTGGCAACCCTGGCGGTGGGAGTGCGTTTAGCAACTCAGGGAGACATGGAATTTGGTTGGGGCGAACAATTTCAATTCAGTGCGTTCAATATTGTCCTTACCTCTGTGGTCTTTGCTTTTGCCTTATCCTTTCTTGGAGTTTGGGAAGTTCCTATTCCGGGATTCATCGGCGCAAGCTCAGCTAACGAAGCGGCAGAGAGAGAGGGTGCAACAGGAGCTTTTATCAAAGGGATCCTGGCTACTTTATTAGCCACCCCCTGTGTCGGGCCACTCCTGATTCCTGCAACCACCTGGGCAATCCAACAACCGGTGTGGCTGACTTTCACTGCCTTTACGTTTATCGGTCTTGGAATGGCAGCGCCGTATTTGGCTATTGGCGCTTATCCACGATTGATTTCGTTTTTACCCAAACCCGGCAACTGGATGGTCGCATTTAAGCAAATAATGGGTTTTGTATTGCTTGGAACCGTCGTCTGGTTGTTCTCCTCATTAAGTGAGCAATACCATATCGCGGTCTTGTCACTCTTGACTGCGATTGGTTTTGCGTGCTGGGTGATCGGCCGATTGTCCATCACCGCCAGTCGCTCGATCAGACTGCAATCATGGGCTTGGGCCGTCGGTACCGTCGCTTATGTGGCGGTTGTAGCATTTAGTACCGGCCGACTCACCGCTCCCGTTGCCACGATCATCGCGGCGTTTGCAATCGCAATATGGATTTTGATGCAAATTTCAGAGGATGCTTCCCTGAAATCAAAAGCTTGGTGTTGGTCAGCGTCCATTATCGTACTTTTGCTCTCGACATCGGTAAGTTACCTCGCCTTACAGCACGCAGAGTTGCCGTGGGAGCCATTCACACGTGCGGAATTAAATAAATATTTGCATAACGGCCAAACGGTTCTTGTAGATTTTACGGCCGATTGGTGAGCGAGCTGTAAAACAAACGAGGCGGTCGCCTTGAATACGAAGACCACACAGAGATTGGTTGACAAATATCGAGTTAAAACACTAAAGGCAGATAATACACATGACGCCCCAGAAGTCGAAAACCTTTTAGTTGAACTCGGGAACATCAATAAACAAATTCCTTATCTGGTGATTTATCCTCCCAACGGCCGTAAGCCGATTATTTTGAATGGTCCCATTCTGCAAAGTGATGTAACTTCTGCATTACAAGAAGCGGGAACCTCTTTGCCGATC
The DNA here is from genome assembly GCA_036153155.1 of Planctomycetota bacterium. GTDB lineage: Bacteria > Planctomycetota > Planctomycetia > Pirellulales > UBA7805 > UBA7805. The sequence goes on along the minus strand of JAYZMM010000032.1, from coordinate 7,535 downwards.
AAGCGAACGGCCATGACGAAACCGTAATAAGTAATAAATGGCCAGTGTCGAATGCACTGTCTGCTTATCGATGGGGCGGATGGAAGTTATCCGCTGTATTGCCGTTGTTACTACGGTGATCTCTCTCCCTGTCGTGATCCGACGACTTAATATGCGAGAGATGGTCAAAAAAGGAAACCCAAATCATGAGATTCATCAGCTGGATCCTGTATATTCCACTGCAAATCATTGCATTTCCTTTTTGCATTTTGGGCATGCTTCTGGTTGCCTATCGGCAAATGCGAGTTAGTAAACGACTCGGGGTTTCTCAGACAGCGATTGAGGTATTCAACGCACGCTGGACGTTGAATGTTTTCGGCATGCGAAATGACCCTGGCGCTGCAAAGCTCGGCTCGGTGCTCCCCAATACCTCGACGGTGGGCCTCTGGCTCACACTCTTTCCTTTATGGTTTAAAGCAAAGGTTGCGGCAAAACCTGAAATCTATCCGCGGCGAGTTCAACCAGGACGTGAAATTATCATGGATCTCTTTACGACCCGCACGCTTTATTTCGATAGCATTCTTGCTCGGCGACTCCCCACCGTCGAACAATTTGTCTTGCTAGGGGCTGGAATGGACACTCGACCGTATGGCGCTCTTAATGTGGATCACGTGAATGTCTTTGAGTTGGATCTCGCTGCCACACAGAATCTAAAGCGTGAGAGTCTTCAACAAGCTGCGATCAATTCGGATCATGTTAACTTTATTGAGACAGATTTCACGGCCAATGAAATTTTCCGTCAGCTTGATTCGGCTGGGTACGATGCTGAGAAGAAAACACTGTTTCTCTGGGAAGGTGTGACGCTATACCTTTCCGAAACGGCGGTGCGTAGCATTCTGGCCAAAGTGCGTGCCGAAGCGGTACCAGGTAGTGTTTTGCTAGCGGATATTTACAGTGACCGACTAGTCGCGCAGATGAACTCGCGACTCATCCGCAAAACGCTGCGATACACACATGAGACGGTCCAATTCGCATTGAAATTCGATAAGGCATGGGAGCACCAACTTCGGATCTTTGTCGAGAGCACCGGGTTCACACTCGGTGAAACATTCTTTATGGGAACCCAATCTCCACATGGTCCTTTCGTGGTAGTGGTAGAATTGGCGGTATGAAGACAACGACACCGAATTAAAGTGAGAATAACAAGAATTAAACGTCGTCATGCTCCAAAGCTTGATAGCTTTCGAGTAGATGTAGTCTCAGTGTTACTTTTCGTTACCGTCCGGAACCGTTGTGGTCCTTGTAACCTGATGTTTGGAATTTTGTACCCAACTTGTCTCCGATGCATCGGCTGAGAAACCATGGGATCCGAAAGAAAGGATTGCCGAATCAGGAACTCTTTCAAGCGGAGTATAGCCAGGATGATGGGATTTTTTGAATGGGTTGTTAGATCGAGCGTTATAACAGCAAATCATTGCCCAACGTGGTTGGGGAGAGCGATTCGCATTACTGCGATGCAACAAATTGGGGTGAAAGAATAATACATCGCCCGCCTGCATGAGCATTTCTTCTACTGGATATCTATCAAGAATTGCTTGCATGCGCTCAGGGTCGACCGCAGCTTGTTGGCCAGTCTTCTGATGATCGACGCGACCCAGTCTGTGACTCTGAGGAATAACTTGTAAACAGCCATTTTCTGGCGTGGCCGCATCAATGGCGATAAAACAGCTCGTGAGTCGTGGCGCTAAAAGTCCATTGTGGTACCAGTAACCATAGTCTTGATGCCATTCCCATGCGCCACCGGAAAGGGAATCCTTCAAGATAATTTTTGAATGATAGTGATAGGGCTCATCCTCTAAAAGTTGTTCTGCGACCCCTACCACACGATCACACCGAGAAAATATCCCATATAAATTTTCTTCAGGATGATTCCAAACCGACAACCGCACCGGATTTCCGTCGCCATCTGATTTTTGAAAGGCATGATCGTGCAGTTGCTTGTCAGTTCTGGCTGTTGACCGAAGGAGATCAATCTGATCCCGCGTGAAATGAGACCGAAGGAGCAGATATCCAGCGGCACGATATTGATTTAAATGGTCGTTGCAAAGGCGAAACGGCATGCGATTGGGTATCCAAAACTAGTTTTTCCTTGTTCGCTGATCAGACGAAACAAGCAGGAATTGTAATATATCAACCGGTTTTTGGCCAATTTTGGCGTGATAAACCGCGTAGTTCTTGGTGGGCTGCCCCATTCATGTATTTCTCTTAGGTCATTTTCCCAGCTTCGAGTCTGATTTAAAATTAATAGTGAAAGTTAAAGAACAGTTGTAGATTGAAATTTTACATTTCCCCTCAAAATCACCGCCATAACAGAACCCGATGACAGATAAGAAAACACCCGCCGTTGGCATCGACCTGGGAACCACACACTCAGTTGTTGCGTTTTTAGATAATGAAGGACGTCCCACCACGATCAATAATTCAGAGGGTGGCATCACCACTCCTAGTGTTGTCTTTTTTGATGAAACCGGACCTGTAGTGGGAAAGGAGGCGGCACGCACTGCTGCATTCGAACCGGATCTGATTGCCCAATTTGCCAAACGTGACATCGGGGCTGAGTCCTACAAAAAGAAAGTGGCTGGCAACGATTTACCACCGGAAGTGGTCGAGGCGATTATTCTGCGAAAATTGAAGGAAGATGCGGAACTTGTGCTGGGGGAAATCAAGGATGTGGTGATTACGGTCCCCGCCTACTTTAATGAGCCACGGCGGAAGGCGACGCAGGATGCCGGTGAACTAGCCGGTTTGAATGTGCTCGATATCATCAATGAGCCCACTGCTGCGGCAATTGCTTATGGCGTTCTTCAAAAATTTTCCCCGTCACCAGAGTCAACGGGTGAAAAGGAAACAGTGCTTGTGTATGACTTGGGCGGCGGTACGTTTGATGCGACACTTATGGAGCTGGAGGGCACACAATTTACTGCGATTGCAACAGCGGGCGATGTCCATTTAGGTGGAATCGATTGGGATAATCGGATCTTTGAACATGTAGCAGATCAGTTTGTGGAGAACTTTCAAGTCGATCCACGCGAGGATGACTCCGCTGCAGAACGGTTACGACAATCTGCAGAAGTTGCGAAAATGGCGCTCACCGCCCGCACCGCTTACAAAATGCATTGCGAATATGAAGGCAATCGCATGCGGCTTGATTTAACGCGTGAGGAGTTTCAGGAATTAACGCAGGATCTTGTCGAACGAACGCTCTTTACGATCCGCAGAATGCTCAAAGAAGCCTCTCGCACTTGGGAAGACATAACTCGGATTTTACTTGTCGGTGGATCCACACGGATGCCCATGGTTGTAGAGGCATTAGAGGCCGAGTCGGGTGTGGTGATCAATCGATCAATTTCTCCGGATGAAGCTGTCGCGCATGGGGCAGCGGTCTATGCTGATTTTGTGCTGGCAAGTCAAAGTAATGAAGAGACCGATTTGCTTGTGAAAAATGTGAACTCACACGATCTGGGCGTGCTTGCTGTCGAGGCGAGCACTGGGATGCCGCGAAGAAAAGTACTCATTCCGAAAAATTCTAGCTTGCCGGCGACCGGTTCAGGGAGCTTTAAGACGCGCGATAAAAATCAACAAACCATTGCGGTGAATGTGATTGAGGGAGGGGATGCCAGCGGTAGAAACTCCACCAAAATCGGTGCCTGTGTCGTTTCCGATCTTCCAGAGAACCTCCCGGCAAAAACGTCCGTAGAAGTCGAATTCAAATATCTGGAAAACGGGCGCTTAAATGTGAACGCAAATATTCCCGGCACCGATGTTCAGGCGACACTAGAGATTGAACGAGCTGCCGGATTATCTGAGGAAAAAATGCAGTATTGGGAAACCTGGATATCCGAAGGTGCGATTCTGACTCCGGTCGAGGGTGGTGCTTTAGAATCAGATGGGGAGGCCGATATTGCCGATTCAGATGCAGAGATTGACTTCACAGACACAGAGGAAGCATCGCCCTTTGAAACGGCTGATCCAGAACCCGAAGGGGATGGTGGAGGATTCGATTTCGCCGCGCTTGCTGAGGGCGATTCCGAGCAGGGTGATGATGCGGAGGATGAGGAAGCAAATCAATTTTTTGCTGCCGAAGATACTTCAGACGAAACCGACGGTGAGTTTGTCGGACTGGTGACCGATGAGTCAGAGTCGGAAGATGGTGTCGGCACCGATGATTCGGATCTAGCCGATTTTCTCAAGGATTTGCAATAGCCGCACCTCGGAACTCTTTCAAGGAAGATTGCCAATTTTGCGCTGATACATAATCGCCTTAGTTACACATCTTCTTTTGTCGGATTGTTCTACAGCCGAACGCGGCTTCCGATGGCCCCGTTTTTTAACTTTCGACAACTTGATTGTCTGGGTAAGCAAGGTGGCATAGCGTAACTGTCTCTGCTAGCAAAAAAAAATTCTGAATACGAGTCTCACAAATATTGTTTAACGCAGTTATTCTGTATTACCTCCTTTTACCCTTTCGAGCAGCTCGTCTAAACTTCAGTAGGTGTGGATGACGAATGAAGGACGAGAGGAACTGTCTATTTTTGAGAATAAGGCGAGGATTTTAGACGTGTTGCACAGGGTATCGACAAGAGTGTGCTGGCGGATTGTACACGGGTTTTTGCTCTTAGGATTCGTCGCCGCATGTCTTAGCGGTCGACCAGTGGTCGCTCAGGAGTGGGCAAACAAAATGTTTGACCATCTGGAGTACGATTTCGGCAGTCTAGCTCGCGGCGCGAAGTCCGAGCATCGTTTTACGATCAAAAATAATTTTAAAGAAGATATTCGGATTGCCAGCGTGCAATCAAGTTGCGGTTGTACCATTCCTCAGGTCGCCAAAGAGGTTCTTTCCTCTGGTGAGGAAACTGAACTGGTGACCGAATTTGACACGGTCAAGTTTAAGGGGCCGCATTCGGCAACGATTACAGTGACATTCGCGCCACCGTTCTCTGCCGAAGTCCGTTTACAAGTGCGTGGCTATGTCCGTCCCGATGTGGTTTTTCAGCCGGGACGGATTGAATTCGGGCAAGTTCCTGCTGCTGCAGGTGCACTCCAAAATGTGGCAATTACGTATGCCGGGCGTGACGGCTGGAAAATTGAAGATGTTCGCAGCGCCAGCGATAACTATGAGGTGGAGTTACAAGAGATCGAGCGGACGGATACTAGCGTAGAGTACGATATGCTCGTTCGACTCAAAAAGGATGCCCCAACTGGTTATCTGCAGGACCAGTTGACGTTAGTCACCAATGATGCAGAACGGCAATTTATTCCGCTAACTATTGAAGGTAAGGTAGTTCCCGCTGTCGATGTGGAGCCAAAGTCTCTTCATTTGGGTGTCGTACGCCCGGGAGAGTCGGTAACAAAACAATTGGTTGTCAGAGGGACCACCCCATTCAAGATTTTGGATGTTGCCTGTGAAAAGCCAGACGATAGTTTTCAGTTCACCTCAAATGATAAAGAGCGAAAATTACATCTAATACCGGTTACATTCACGGCAAGTGATACCCCCGGGAAGATTGTCGAAACCATTCAGATTACTACCGGCGCATCGGATGAAACCACCTCCGATGAGAATAAAGCACTCAAGGTCGTTGCTCATGTGGAAGTACTAGGGGATTGATCCCTTAGTCAGACATTTAGATGCCTGTGCTATCGATTCTTAATCGATTCACAATCGGTAGACTTCAACAGCTTTGCTTTTTAGGTATTCAATCAGATAGCGGTGGGTCAGCGGTTCTCCGGTTATACGCTTGACCAATTCTCCAGCCGAGTAACATTGGCCGCGTTGATGGATATTTTCTCGCAACCAATGACGGAAAGAATCAAACTGACCGTCTGCGATTTGGCCCGCTAGATCGTCAATGTCTTCATTGCATTTGGCATAGAATTGAGCACTATACAGGTTGCCAAGGGCATAGGTGGGGAAATATCCAAATGCACCGCCACTCCAATGGATATCTTGAAGAACACCTTCTGCATCACTCTTTGGTCGGATACCCAAATAAGATTCATATTTGTCGTTCCAGGCATCGGGTAGATTAGCGATCGCCAACCCACCATCGAGCAGCATTTGCTCTAACTCAAAGCGAATTAAAATATGAAGATTGTAGGTGACCTCATCCGCTTCCACCCGAATCGGAGATGGGGTCACCTTATTGATTGCGCGATACCAGGTGTCAGCGGAAACGTTGTTTAGTGCCGCCGGGAAGTGACGCTTGAGGCGGGGAAAATAACCAATCCAGAATGCCCGACTACGGCCAATCTGATTTTCCCAGATCCGCGATTGCGATTCGTGAATCCCTAAAGAAATCGTTTCGCCTGCGGGTAAACCATACCAATCCTTATCGAGCCCTTGTTCGTAGATCGCATGGCCCGATTCGTGTAGCACTCCGAATAGAGAAGTCGGCAGGAAACGGGCGTCATACCGAGTTGTAATCCGAGTATCGTGAGGTCCGATTTCTGTGCAAAATGGGTGGACGGTCGTATCAAGTCGACCCTGCTTAAAATCAAAACCGATGATTTCAGCGATTTCCGTGCCCACAATTTTCTGTGCCTCGATAGGAAAATCGCGGTGTAGGCAATCCGTGGATACGGATGCTTGCGCATTATTAATTGCCTTCAATAGTGGGACTAATTCCTCACGTAGCCCATCCAAAATACCTTTTATCCGCTTGGTCGTCTCCCATGGCTCATATTCATCGAGCAAGGCATCGTAACGACACTCGGAAAATCCAATCGCGTCTGCTTCTTCCCGCTTAAGCTCAATGATTTTGCTAAGACTAGGCAAAAAAACGGAGAAGTCGTTTTCCTGCCGAGCCTGCTGCCAGTCGCGCTGGCCCCGAACAGCGGTTCGCGTCAATTCAACCACAAGGTTTTCAGGTAATTTACATTGTCTTTCGAATTGTCGCTTCAATTCCCGAACAATCGTCTCTCCCACAGAGTGTTTTTGTTCGCAAAGTGAGGAGCTTGCCAGTTCTGACAGCCATTCTCCGAGTTGCGGATCGGTGCGTCTGCGATGGATGATGCCGGATAGATAGGCCATCTGCTCCCCGCGGTATTCGCCGGCCTCCGAGGGCATGCCTGTTTGTTCATCCCAACCTAGTAGTGAAAACGTCGATTGAAGCAGGGCGGTTTCGCGCACAAAACGGCAGAGTAGATCAAATGTTTTCTGGTCACTTGCAGACATAGAAATAGAAACTGCGGGGGTACACAGCACTTATTTCGAGGGGAATTCGTTGTAAGAAGTAGAGCCCCATGATTTTACCCGACAGAGATCTGATGACGAGACCATGGAAGAGGGGAAAAATGGTCGTGAGAGTACATGACAGAATGAATCGCGGAAGAATTTCAGCTAAAATGTCCTTTCCTCGGGCATGACATAAGAGGTGTTTTCAATCGCGAACCTGCAGAGGGTTGATCTTTTGAATACGTTAGATGTGTTGGTGGTGGCCCCTCACCCAGATGATGCGGAGTTGGGGATGGGTGGTTCAATCTTAAATTTAAAGCAG
>JAYZMM010000031.1:0-26190 GCA_036153155.1 Planctomycetota bacterium | reverse complement strand
GGTGCTCCAGCCCGAATCATCGAAATCGGTCGCAAACCAGTCGTCATCCGGACGTGTTTTGGTATACCGCCACTGCTGCTGCTTACCCTTGATGGACGTCGGCATCACGGTCACCAGACGACTCGGGGGTTGATAGAGCCGGGCGTGCGCGGCAGCGACACGCGGTACATCAAATTTATTGACCGCGCGATCATAGGTCATCAAACCATTGACTTCGGTTTCCACATCCGTTGTCTGGGTATAGACTCCGGCCGCCAGGCCGCTGTCAATCAACGGCCGAAGTTTTTCAAGCAGGTCGTGATACGCCGTATTAAGTTCTTCTTCTGTTTTATAACCGCGGTACCCCCAGTTATTTTTGTCGGTCCAGGTATGCCCCTCCACGGGTAAACCGAGTCCACCATACTCACCGAGCACCACCGCGCGGTCTTTCTCAAGCGGTGGCATGGCCGGGCCCGGATACGCATGGATATCGAGCACATCACCACAGTCCCGATCACTCCATCCACTGGCATTATCGACCAGTCGCGTGGGGTCCAGTTCACGAGTCCACTCCACAATTCGTCGCGTATCAAATTGACCCCAGCCTTCATTGAATGGCACCCACATTACAATGCTCGGCGCATCGTGCAGTGCATCGATGATCGCACTCCATTCCGCCTCATACTGGTGTCGCGATTGGGCTGATCGCTCAATGTCCTGCTCTTCTGGACGAATGTGCAGATCGCCATTTGGCATATCCTGCCAGACGAGCAAACCGAGTCGATCGCAGTGTGCATACCAGGTGGCAGGTTCCACCTTTACATGCTTGCGTACCATATTGAACCCCATCTCTTTGGTCACCAGCAAGTCGTAGAGAAGTGCTTCATCGGTGGGCGCCGTGTAAAGTCCATCGGGCCACCAACCCTGATCAAGCGGGCCATAATGAAAAAGAGGTTCGCCATTGAGAAGTAAACGCTGATTTCCGGTGCTGTCTTTACCGAGCGCCACATCTCGTAAACCAAAATAACCGGTCGCCTGATCTCCACCATCAAGCTGCACTTCGTAGTGATAAAGCCAGGGCGTTGTCGGAGACCAAAGCCGAGCATCCGGAATTTCGAGCGTGATCGGGCTTCCTGCCTTTCCTTTTCCCTCAATGACATCAATCGGTTCATTTTTATCGCCAAGTGATCGTGAAACGACCGTGATATTTGCTTCAGGTTGGTCGGCGCCTGAAGCAGAAACGATAAATTTCACTTTGCCATTTTTTGCATCCGGTACGATCTTCACGCTACCAATGGCGGTTTCCGGGACCGGTTCAAGCCAAACCGTCTGCCAGATGCCCGTGACGGGCGTATACCAGATCGATTGCGGCTTACGGATCTGCTTGCCTCGCGCCTGGGTCCCCGCATCAGTTGGATCCCAGACTGCCACCGTGATCTGCTGAGGCCCAGAATCGTTGAGCGCTGATGTGATATCAAAACGGAAAGGATCGTATCCGCCCCGATGCTCGCCTACCTTGCGACCATTGACCCAAACGATAGTCTCCCAATCGACAGCCCCAAAATGCAGCACAATGTTTCGGTTGCTCCAATCCGCAGGGACAGAAAAACTACGTCGATACCAGAGTCGATTTTCGGGTCCCACGTCCCGCATTACGCCAGATAGCGCCGACTCGACCGGAAACGGGACTAGGATTTCGCCCTCGAAATCGCTGGGCATGCCCGTTTCACTAGTGGGCCGAATTGCGTATTGCCAAAGACCGTTCAGGTTGAGCCATTCGGGGCGTACCAACTGTGGCCGTGGATATTCCGGATGGGAACTGGCGGGAGACACATCGCTCGCCCAGCGGGTCATCAATTTGCCTTTGCCAGGTTGCCAATCTCCCGCAAAGAGAAAGCTACCTGGAATGAGGATGAATAATGGAAGAAGTGTCGCTGATCGAAACCCAATCATGATAACGCGTTCCCTTAGGTTCACCTGATTTTTCCGCCGAATGTCCCTTATACCCGTCCGGAACCGCACCTTCCAGCAGGCGCGCGGCGGATCCATGCCGCAAAGTGCCACAAATAGGTTGGAACAAAAATATTTTTTGAAAAATTGGGAACCTTTTTCCGCAGCCAACGTCCAACCCAGGAAAGCCAACCGGAACGGAGAGCAAAAACAAATTGGTTGCCACCACGAATACAGAACAGGAATCGGCTGTGACGCAGCTGGTTCTCGCCGCCCAACAAGGAGACCGGCAAAGTCTTGGCGAGCTCCATCAACACTTTCAAGTCGCAATCCACCAGGTGATTCGCGGTCAACTGCTCAACGAAAGCGATGTTCAGGAAATTGGGCAAGAGGTTTCGCTTCAGGCATCCAGGACGCTCGGATCACTTCGCAACCCCGAGTGCATTGGGGCCTGGTTGCGCACGATTGCATCGAGACTGGCAATTCAGCGGGTGACACAACATGCCGGGATCCAGCTTGTTGATCCACACATCAGCCTCGCCAATCCCGTGGGAAGAATCGGATCCCCATTGGACCATCTCATCGAGAGAGAACGATATGAAGCTGTACACGCGGCTCTTGACACTCTTTCACTGCCTCATCGACAGATCCTCCGGTATTTTTATTTCCACCATTATTCCCTCATTCAGATCAGTGAAAAAGAAGGTTTACCGTTGGGAACCGTTAAAAGTCGATTGCATGCTGCCCGAAATAAACTTGCGTACTATCTCCGGCATCTGAAGACCGCTTGAAGCTAGAGGGTCCCCTGCGATAAGATGCTCTGCACTGAGTCGCTTGGAAATTGAGGATTATCTCCGCACACCGCAGAACAACAATCGTCTGCAACTCGCCGGTGATTTTTAGCCAAGAGGAGCGAAGAGGAGTATGCAGTTGAAGTCGTCAACGGTTCGCGATTGGTTCATGTTTTTCGTTTTGGTTGGCCTCGGTGCTGCCGGACGCTGGTTGTTTCGAGACATCCCGAATTTCACCCCGACCGCTGGCGTGGCCGTCTTTGCAGGGCTTTATTTTCGGGCTCCGATAATGGCTTTCCTGGTACCGCTGGCGGTGATGGTCGTGAGTAACGTTGGCATCCAGTCTTATGGCAACTGGGGAATGCTTGCGGTTGTCTATGTGGCCTTACTGTTTCCCGTCGCCTTGAGTCGCTTGGTTAGTCGAACGACCGGCAATCGTCGCCATCTGCGACCGATGGGCATGATCGCGTGTGGTGTATTGCCATCCATCTTTTTTTTCATCGTTACGAACTTGGCTGTATGGTACGGAGGGGGACTCTATCCCTCGACGTGGACGGGGCTCGTGACCTGTTTTACGCAAGCCATTCCGTTCTATCACTACACGCTCTTGGGCGATCTGTTGTTTGTCGGGATAGGCCTGCTGAGCTATGAGTTACTCGCCTCGACTGATCGCACTAATCAGACAATCCCGGTTGACGGACTGGAAGGCTGATCGCAAAGCGAGTAATGTTGCAAGGCCGAGACAGCCCGCATCACGGGGCAGACGCGTTCTGAAAACGAAACACCGTTGATGGCAGACGGGACGATTTAACGGTTTTCAGCAGTTTGAGGTGCAGATGGCTGCTTTTCCGCGTCTGTCGCGACCAGCGCTCGAAGATCACCGATACTTTTCTGCAGCTTACTAACCACTTGTTCACGATCGCTTGTTGCGGTGAGTGTTTGAATCTTCGCGTCAACCTCTTTCAGCGTATTGAGCAATTGATCAAGAGACTTTCCTTCTTCTTCCGGCACGATCGCCAGCAACCCGTTACTGGCTTCTTCGCCGGTTCCCAAAAGCACGTTCTGCATGGCGAGCAGTCGCATCCGAAGTCGATCCGGAGAAAATGAAGAACGAGGTGTCCTGGTAGCGGCGAGCTCTTCTTCGCAGACGCTCACGGCAAGCTGCGTTAGACCCTGGGCAAAACGATCAATCGAAATCGGAGAGAGATTGGCAAGCGTTAAATTTTGCACCGCTTCAACAGCCGCCATCCTCAGGCTGACAGATTCATTTGCATCTTCAATGATTTTTAAGAGAAATTTTTCTGTCTTTGGCAAATCCAATTGTCCAAGAATATCGACGGCCTGACGTCGAGACCAAAGTCTGGCAGATGGATCTCGCGTCGAATCGACAGGAGCATTCACGATGCTCAGCAACACTTTTGCGATTCGTTTTTTTGTCTGTGAGTCGAGTGATTCCCGCGCATGGCGCTGCATGCCCGTTAATGCTCCCACCAATAAAACGTCCGATAACTGATCTGGTGATTCCAGATAGGCAATCAGATCCATCTGGGAATTTAGACGCGGTTCGGCCGTCTCCGGCCGATTTCTTTTGGGCTGTTTGTCATTTAAATCGCCCAAGATGAGCACCGCGTTAAGCTTGACCGCGGGATGAAAATCCTTGCCAGAAGGAACAAGTTCGGTAATCGCTGATTGCTCAACTGCATCTCCAGCCAAGCTGAAAATCCGGTCATCCGTTTTTAAATCAACAAGCGAACGTACCAACCGCAATTTGTTATCACTGTCGCGGACACTCGGTTGCACCACGATCACATTTTGCTTCTCACCATTCCCGCCCGTGGCTTCCAAGACACCGTTGCAGAGAGCGTGCATCAGCGAACTGATGATCCGGTTCATTTCTTCCCCGGCGTCAGCAGTATCCTTACTCGCGGTCCAACCGCATCGCTCACTTGTCTCTTGGCGATATTGCGGCAAAGCGGACAAATTCTCCCGGGCAGTCATCCTGGCAAAAAAGTATTTCCGCAAGTAATCTTCGAGCAATTGAACATTCTGTTCGTTGACAGGCTCTTTGGGATCGCGGAGTATCTTTCGCACATTCCGTTCATGCTTGCTCTGTTGAGCTTTATCCACGTTGAGCGTTGCCCATGATTTTCGCGCAGAAGCGGTCTCTGCGGATAGCACCTGTGCTGTATCCGAAACGATCAACGGCACAAGAAGCCCGCACAAAAGAGCGTATGATCGGTGATTGCGAAACCGCGAAATCAAAGTCGCCGACAAATTTTCGAGTGCATAGGCAAGCAAATTTAGATCCCCTCGCTTCCTGATTTAATTCCCCAAAGGGACCGTTTAGAAAAAATCCAAGGACCGCAAAGATCGGGGGTGGTTTAAGCCTAAATTACTTACCGTAAGCCACGGTTGTCAAGTTAATCAACCGAAACAACGGGAAAAGAAATGGAATACGCCGGGAATTTTTTACTTCAGATGGCGAACTGTGATGCCCGTTCAAAGCCTCGTTTCATCTCCAGAAGGTCTTGAAGTGCGTGACAATTGCGGCATCCGGGTTCGGAACTGCGGCTGAAAGTCGTGTACTAAGACTGCCGGGGGGTGTGCCCTCGCGAATATCGGCCAGATAATTTGCCAATTCTTGACGCGCTGCGGGAGGCCCGTGCAACATAAAGTGAACCCAGGCCCAAGCGTGTCGATATTCGTTTCGACCCATCTCTGCAAGCTGCTGCTTGTTCTCTAATTCGTTCATTGTTTGTCGTTGCCACAATCGGTAACTCCAGACAGTCGCATTACGATGCGGATTTTGCAAAATACGCTGTGACGGCGGGACCTCGTAATATTCGGCAAGCCCCTCGTCGAGCCATAGAGGCACCATGGGCAGCGAGGCATGGAGCAAAGCATGCGTGCACTCATGCCTCAAGTCAGTATCCAGCTCGTCAGAATGGTAAACCAGAACCTTTGACCTACCATTGTTTTTAATAAACAGTGCCCGCCGAGAGGGGACATCCGGATACCAATGCTGAAGGTAGCGATTGTAATCCGAACGCGACCGAAAAAGGTAAATTTCAATTTGCTCACGTCCTGGTGGAATGCCGAGTCGCTGGTAAAGATCCCTCTGGATATCGGCAAGGTCCGCGAAAACCTTTTCGCGACCGCGAAGCGAGAAATCAGCCCTGCAGACAAACGGTCCGAAAGCGCGATGCTCAACCCATTCCGTAGCTCGAACCGACCCACTCACTCCCGCGAAGCACAACAGAAAGAATGACCAAGCAGACAACGATCGCAGCCTCGAACGAGAACTCTTTACCATCGGCGTATTGATCATCTCGAAACCGACCATCTCCCGCCTGACCCTTTCTTTCCGATTCACCGCAGCAAGCACTCTTTTAATAATATAAAATTGGCCTGCATATAAATCATGCTGCCGATTTTCGACTCAACCAATTCCAGAAACCACCTCGTGGGGTAACTTGAATCCCATCAGGCACTTTCTTCCCTTGCACGACTCGCAGGGGATTACGACAACAAATTTCGATCGCCATTTCTTCCCCCACCAGCTTCACCGCTCGAGAATACGCACGCTGCAAAAGTGGGCGGCGGCGATGCTCACTGTGGGCATCGGTCGAGATAAAGTGAATCAACCCTTTGCGAAGCAGATCTTCTGAGAACTTTTGAATTTTTTCGCCGAATGTGCCAACCAAACTACCGGCGGTAAGCTGCATGAGGACGCCTTGCTCAACCAGTGGCTTGACGAGACCTGGTTGGTTCAAGATGCCTTGATTGCGCTCCGGATGAGAAAGAATGCCTGTGACTCCGTCTGCTTTGAGACTACGCTGCAGACTTTCTAGTGGAAAATACAATTCATGCGGAAGTTCAAGCAACACATGACGCCCCCGATCGGCAAGCGAAAGAATCTGATCGTTCCGTAATTCCGCGATTAAATCTGATTCAATGCGCACATCAGCACCAGCAAAAATCTCAAGCGGAATCTGGGCCCTTTGCAACGCGTCTTGCAACTTTGCGACAGCACCTCGAATCGCATCACTGTGATTGGCGGAATGATTACCGCACTGATGCGGTGTGCAAACGATAGTTGAAATCCCATCGGCGACAGCTAATCGCGCCATTGCTAGAGACTCTTCAAGATCTTTTGCACCATCATCAATGCCAGGAAGAAGGTGGCAATGGATATCGACAAAGGCTTCCGCTGCCATCTTTAACCTCTTAGGCCACCTTGCGCAAACCTATCGATTCGCTTTTGGAATCAACTTGTTTCTTGATTTCACTGAATGGAAAAATCACAGTATCTTGCTGCTCGCCAACAGATGTCGCCGAATCCAAAGCTTCCTTTTCAGAAGGGGTGTTTTTCCATAGCGGAATATGAAAAGAGTGAAAACAATGTCGGCACTTTACGGGCTTCATCATCAGGACTGCCGCCAGCATTTTGTGCAACAGACTCTTGTCCGCCGAATCAATGCGACGCGACCAGCAATTCGAGCACTTCATGACATCTCTCCAGAAAAACACATCAGCTTCAGCCCCGCTGATGCGACGTCAAAGGAGGCCAACGTATAGCGTTCAGGGAGACCAAACACCAGATCATTTTTAGATGCATAGACTGGATCTTTGATACAGCGATGCTTTCTGTCTGCCAGAAAACGTGATCACACAACCGACGATGCTACCGATGCTGTCGGTGCTGCATTAACAGGCAACCTTCAGGTAATAAGATCCGACCAAGGTCCCTAGAAAATCGCAAAGGCTAAACGGCGACATCATGCCACAATCCGATACCACTCAGGCAAAAAATGCAGCGTGTACTTTTCCAAACGCCTCGCCAACCCGCTCCAACGAAATTGAATCGCTCAGCAAGATCGGATGATGTAACAGTAGTGTCGATTCCACTGCATCGTTTGCGCGAGGGAGTGGGACTGGACTTCGGCAACGACGTGAACTCCGTCGAGCAAATCCACGAAAGCCACTACCGATCGCAAGGCCTTCCGCCTCTAAGGCTTGTATGAAAATTTCTCTGGAAGGTGCAGACTCCGAATTTTCGTTGTAATGCCAGCCAAATTTGTAATAACTTGGCTGTGTATTTTCTGAAATCGGGGCGGTGTGCAAGTAGGGGAACTTTTCACTCATCTTTCGCAACTGCTTGACCGCTAGCTCACGATGGAGATTCTGCGCCGCGAGCCTGTCCAACTGTGGCAGCAATACTGCCGCTTGCAACTGACTGAGAGGAAAAGCATCGTTACCGCGATGGCCAAAAATTTTAGCCCGTTGATAAATGTCTTCGCGATCGGTCAGCAGAGCACCCCCCCGGCCTGCAGTCAAAAGTTTGCTCCCGCCGAAACTCAATACACTAGCATCTCCGAAGGAACCAGCAATCTGGTCGCCTATGGTTGCTCCAGGAACCTGGCAGGCATCTTCAATCAGTGCAATACCGCGTGCTCGCGCCCATTGCTCAATTGCACCGATCGGCGCGAGTGTGCCATGAAGATGTGAAACAATCACCGCTCTTACTTTTTCCGAAAATGCTGCATCCAGCCCCGCAGGATCGATCGACCAATGATCTTTGGCGATGTCGACTAAAACCGGTCGCGCGCCCACCTGTTCAATTGCACGAAA
Source organism: Planctomycetota bacterium (assembly GCA_036153155.1). Taxonomy (GTDB): domain Bacteria; phylum Planctomycetota; class Planctomycetia; order Pirellulales; family UBA7805; genus UBA7805. The sequence continues at coordinate 17,839 of JAYZMM010000031.1, read as the reverse complement.
ATTACCCGGAAAGTCGTAAGCTGCAAGGATGACCTCGTCGCCCACCCCAACGCCCACTCCTCGGACGGCCGCTTCCACCGCGTAGGTCCCCGAACTGCAGGGAAGCACAAATCCTCTGCCATGCATCTCAGCAAGCCGTTCACACAGTCGCTCCGTCCAGATTCCATGGTAAGTACCCCAGCTTCCATCTGACCATGCCGAGCGGAGCACTTCTTCCACCTCGGGATAGGCCAATGGCCATTTTGGTGCACCGTGTGGAAAAAGCGGTGTACCTCCTTGAAGCGCTAAAGCCTGCGCAGCCTTTGATGATTGATTCAACTGATGCATTGACAGTCATCCTAGTGACCGGAGCCTATGCTGACAACGCTGTCGCTGCTGGAACGCCGAGCCCCGACTGTGTTTCTGAAAAGCTGGTGAAGTGACATTTTCATCGGATATTTTATTTTTATTCCTAAGTGAAGCCGGCGATCGACCGATAAGATCTATGGATTGTATGGATTGTACGGTCGCAAGACACGACGATTCATTTTCGCAGGGGGCTGCAATTGAATAATAACCAAGTCCGCTGCATATGTATCGCATCCATCAACTGCTCCTTGTGTTGCTTGTCATAAACGCTCAAATTTTCTACGGGATTGAGAAAACCGTGGCTGAAACGACTGCCAGTCCTGTCAAAGATATCACGCTGGATAGTGCGGGAAATTTTTCCTGTCGCATGCGATCTCAGCAGTTACAAGGTCCGATCAAGGTCGAGATTTTGCAACATGGAAAACGGCTGGTGGAAGCCTCACTTGGGTCCACTCAAACCATCGCATTCTCAGGCATGCGACCGGGCATTTACCAAATCTGTTGGGGGAGTTCGCAAACCGGATACCGCACTGCGGTGATTCGGGTCTGGAGCCATGGACAAGCGCCACCCATCGCAAAAGATTATCTTTCACTCGACCAACATGCATCGGCAGTCATACGGGGCCAATACGGTACCGATGGCGGCGGATCGACCACACCGGCAGGGATGCGACGTATTTTTCGCAATCCATGGATTTCTGCCGGTATCATTTCAGCCGCAATCGCTGTTCCCATTGCGGTTGCCTACGATGAATATGCCAGCTGACGGAAAAATCGGAAACACAAACCATAGCCAAAATCATTGCAGTCAAGTTGCAGGGAAATAAGATGATCATGAAACGCATATCCCGAAATATCTGTTTCGCCTGGGGACTCGCCACGCTCTTATGGGTTACTGGTGGGAGTTCAGCGGAGGCTAAGGAAAATCCGCCGGTCAGCGAATTTAATCAACCGTCGTCGACTGTCCTCGATATTGCCATTAGCGATAACGCGACCCTGACCGGTCGCCTGACTGCTCCAGATGGAACTCCGTTGGCAAACCGATCTGTCCGTCTTTCATCCGGCACGAAGGTCTTGCAGACAACAATATCCAACGCCGCTGGATATTACATCTTTTTTGATGTCCCGTCGGGCAGTTTGGCCATTACGAGTGGTGATCAATTCCAGCATCTGCGGGTCTGGCAACGTAAAACAGCGCCGCCGATTGCCAAGCATGAGGCAAATCTTGTCTGCGGCCCCACGGTGCGAGGCCAATTCGGCAGTACGATCGGTGGATTCACGGCACCTTCCATCCACCCCGTGCGGTACCTGCAGCACCCGGCCACGGTGTTTGGAGTGATCGGTCTAGCAATCGCGGCACCGCTTGCGATTCATGAAGAGACGGCAAAGGTGCCGATTGACACCTTCTATTCTCCATCATTGTCGACAACTTCGGCACCTGCGCAATAGAATTAAAAATTGGTCGTTTCAAACAGCGGACAACGCATGCAAAATTTTTTGCGCAATCGACTTCTGCGGCATTTTGCAGTCACTTGCGCTATCATTACCTTGTGCTTTCATCCGCTCGAGGTCCGTGCTTTATTTGCAGAACAATTCCATCCGCAGCGATCCAGCACAACTGCCGAACCGATTGCCAAACCGACCTCCATCGACCTCTGCGCTCCAACGGGCACAAGAATAAAAGGACGCTTGGTGACGCCGCGTGGCACTGCTGTAAACGGTGTGCGCGTTGCGGTTCAGCGCGGACCCGAATCTATCTTTAACGTATTGACCGACTCGCAAGGTTATTTTTCGCTCCCTGCTTTCGAACCGGGAGTATACACCCTTACTGATGGCACCTGGGCCCAGCCGATTCGCATTTGGGCCGAGGGAACCGCTCCACCGGTCGCCAAAACCGAAATGCTGATCGTAGCCCGAGAGCCGATCGTTGCCGGGCAAGTTTCGCCACTTCGCTACTGGATGGCAAATCCAAACGTTATGCTCGCAACAGCGGCTATTGCAATCGCAGTGCCGGTCTTAATCTATCGGCCTGCATCAGACTGATTCAATTCTCAAACCAAATCGAATGAGCAACTCAGCTCAAAGGCTTGAGGATGGTGACCCCCAGTGGGGGAATCGTTAACTCCAGCGAGCACGGTCTCCCGTGTAGCGGATCGTCGGTGGCGAGAACGCCGGTTCCATTTCCGACATCGCTTCCCCCGTAATAGGTGGAATCACTGTTGAAAATTTCATTATATTTTGCCAACTTCGGCACTCCGATCCGATAATGGTTCCGGACAACCGGCGTGAAGTTGCAGCAAATGACCAGAAAATCGTCCGGATCTCGCCCGCGGCGAAGATAACAGATCGTGCTGTTTTCATAGTCATTGCAGTCAATCCATTCAAATCCCTCAGGCTCAAAATCCACCTCATAAAGTGCCGGCTCACTCCGGTAAATTCGATTTAGATCGGCAACACACGCCTGCAAACCTTTATGGCTGTCCCACTGCAGCAAATCCCACTGAAGACCGTCATCATGATTCCATTCATTCCACTGGCCGAAGTCGCTACCCATAAAAAGTAAGTTCTTTCCAGGGTGTGTCCACATGTAGGCATACAGCAATCTCAGATTTGCAAATTTCTGCCAAAGATCGCCCGGCATCTGATTCAGCAGTGAGCCCTTACCGTGCACAACCTCATCATGCGAGAGAGGCAAACAGAAGTTTTCGGTAAATGCATAGATCAGGCTGAAAGTCAGTTCATCATGGTGATACTTGCGATGAATCGGTTCATGGCGCATGTATCGGAGCGTGTCATTCATCCAGCCCATGTTCCATTTCATACTGAATCCGAGACCACCGAGATACGTAGGACGGGAAACACCACCCCATGCCGTCGATTCTTCAGCAATTGTTAAAACGCCAGGATACTCGAGGTGTACTTTTTCATTGAATTCCTTTAGCAGCGAAACCGCTCCCAGATTTTCCCGACCTCCGAATTGATTCGGGATCCATTCGCCTTCTTTGCGGCTGTAGTCGAGGTAAAGCATAGAAGCAACCGCATCAACGCGAAGACCATCAATGTGGTATTTGTCGAGCCAAAAAAGTGCGTTCGCCAAAAGAAAATTCCGCACTTCATTGCGATCATAATTAAACACCATTGTGCCCCAGTCGGGATGTTCACCTTGACGAGGATCGGCATGCTCGTAGAGCGCGGTGCCATCAAATTGTCGAAGCCCGTGCGCGTCGCGGGGGAAATGAGCTGGAACCCAGTCGAGAATGACGCCGAGTCCATGCTGATGACAATAATCGATGAAATACATTAAGTCCTGCGGCGTACCATACCGACTGGTGGCGGCAAAATAACCTACCGTTTGGTAGCCCCAACTGCCGGTAAACGGGTGCTCGCTTACCGGAAGCAATTGCAAGTGGGTATATCCCATACGAGAGCAGTATTCGACCAGACGATGCGCCAATTCTCGATAGGAAAACCACCCGTTCTCGTGCTCTGCGTTTCGCTGCCAACTTCCGAGGTGAACTTCGTAAATCGAGATTGGCGCGTTCAACCCATTGCTTTGCCCGCGCGACTGTAACCAATCGGAATCATTCCAGGCATACTTATCCAGATCCGAAACAATGGATGCGGTCTTTGGCGGAATCTCCGCTGCAAATCCGAACGGATCGGACTTTTCGAGGATTTGGCCATCACATTGAAGGCGATATTTATACGCATCACCTGCCGATGCCCCGGGAACGAATAATTCCCAGATACCACTCGGAATCAGTTTTCGCATCTCATGCGCAGAACCATTCCAATCATTGAAATCACCGACAACCTGAACCGAGTCTGCATTCGGGGCCCACACGCCAAAATGAACCCCGGCAACACCATCCGACGTATCGAGATGGGCACCCAACAATTGATAGATTCCCCAATGAGTGCCCTCACCCAAAAGATGGCAATCATAATCGCTAAAACGCGTAGTATTGGTGATCTGTGATTTTGACATCTCGAATTTTATGCCTTTTGACACAACTCGCTTTGAAAAACCAACCTGAAATGCGCTAGCAACAATGCGATCCGCAAGCAAAATCCACGACAAATTGCCTACGACTTTTATCGCGACTCGATGCGGCATTTTTCCTGCTGCGCCGAATCAAATTTGCGAACCCCGCTGTCGGCTAGCAGGACTTCAGGGAAGTATACCCCGCAAAGTGTCGCGATGAAAACGCAGAGGGACCGGCAAGACGGTCCGTTGGTCGATCGACACGCCATGAATCTACACAATGTGACGATGAGGAAATCTGTTCGGGCATTGCAAGTCGATGCACACGCAGCGGCGGGTGATGCCCCACTTCCTGCAACAATTCGTTGCCACAGGGTTTCCACTCGATCGAGCGAAGGCTGTGAAACTGCAACACGTGGTCAATTCGCTGCCAGAGATCCCCATGCTTGATGGGAGCCATTCCGCCGAAATGCTCCCAACTCCAGTTGCTGGCTCGCCATTGGCTCAATCCATGGCGGAGTCCCTGCTCCGCGTACCGGCTATTGGTAATGAGCATCACTTCCGCCCGATGGGCAATTGCCTCAAGACCCCGTAATATTGCTAACAATTGACACCGCTCCGTGGCCATTCCGGCCTCAAAATCGCTGACTTCCAAGCGATAGTCCTGTTCTGGAGCGGTTAGAATAAACCGCCAATAACCGAGTCTTTTTGTCGAAGATTCGCAGTAAAGCTGATAAGAAATCGTTTTCGCAATGACCATCTTCGTCGCTCCACCCATGTTATTGAACTGAAGTTTGAGGTAATGGCTCACCCCCTGCCTTGCCGTATGCGCAACACGGCACTTGGGGGAACTCGACTACCCATGGATTACCTTATCGGAAGATTTTACCTAAGCTATCCATATTTACTTACAGTAAAACTTACGGATTTTCAAAACTATGGCCTCCCAATCCGAATAACCGCTACGCTGCCCACGTGCGGCCAGGGCTGGTACCATGCGGCGATCGATCTTTGAACCGAAAGTAAGGCATCAAATTTTATGGCTCCCCCCAAAATACTGATTCAACTCGATACCGATACGCAGCCCAGTTCTTTCGATAGCATCGTTGCGGCCGATGCTGGAGTGGATCATTTACTCCGCTACGGATCGATTACACCCGAAAATGTGGTACCCACGCTCCATGGTGCCATGTTCACCCGGGGTGGAGAGGGACTCAAAAATACAGCAATCTTCATCGGCGGTTCGGATGTCTCTGTCGGAGAGGCGCTGCTGCGGAAAACTCAGGAGACTTTTTTTGGTCCCGTCCGCGTGTCGGTAATGCTGGATTCGGCCGGTTGCAACACGACCGCGACTGCGGCAGTGCTCGCTGCTGCCAACCATCGATCTCTCCTCGGCACAAACGCCTTAGTTTTAGCAGCCACCGGACCGGTTGGTATACGCGTCTGTCGATTACTGGCCGGTCAGGGTGCCTGCGTCCTGGCCGGGTCGCGACGTGAAGACCGTGCCGCCGCGATATGTAAGCGGATTACCGAAAACATGCCCGATGCTAAGGTCTCTCCCGTCCAAATTGACTCCCCAGACAAATTGTCGAAGGCGATTGAAGGTATTGAGGTAGTCATTTCGGCCGGTTCGGAAGGGATTCAGTTGCTGCCAGCATCCATTCGGGAATCGGCCAAAGATTTACGCGTTGTCATTGATTTAAATGCGGTTCCTCCACTCGGTGTTGAGGGCATCGCAGTCCATGATCGGGCAGCAGCTTACGGAGATGCAATTTGTTACGGTGCCATTGGCGTAGGAGGCACAAAAATGAAAATTCACAAGGCAGCGATTCAGAGTTTGTTTGAGCGGAACGATCTCTGCCTGGATGCCGAGACAATTTTTCAATGTGCCCAGCAGAACGATTGATGCATGGTGAACTACAACCTTCCCACCTTTAATAATAGATACGAAATCAGCACCAAAGTCCCAGTCAGCACCAGGATGATTCTTCGGCGGAAGCGGCGGCGCTGCTTTTCCTCCGGGCTCAACCGTCGCAGTTCGATGGTCTTGCCTTTGTAAACGATCGTCTTCGGTCGGTCCTCTACCAAAATTTCAGATGCGGCCACCTCCGCATCTGCACCTCTGACCGAGAAGGGCGAACTCTCGGATTCGGACACAAGCGGGGCCATCGGATCAGGCAGCAAGGCATCGCGATTTGCGTCGCCTTCGCCCGAGGCAATCGAAGACGAAGATTCAATCGTATCCCCGATTACTTCCGCTACACCGGTGGGCAAATCCAGATTTTTTTCAATAAGCGAGTCGTCTTCACGATCAGTAGGATCCGCAGTTGCCGCGGACTGGATCGGCTCGGACGCCGGAATCTGTATTTTCGCTTGACAATGTGGGCATGCCACGGGCCGACCCAGGGCACGCTCTTCCACCGCAAAGGGATTGCGACAGCGAGGACAGCGAAATCGAAATATACGCATCCACACCCTCCTGCGATCGGCGTCTACCGTCCACTGCCTTAAACTCGCCGCCTCCCTTATACCTTTTGCAGCTTGGCGACATCAACTGCCGTTTGAGCGTCACACTGCTTTCGATGATTCCTCATACTCTTTCCGGGTGCTGGACAGCACAAGCCGTTTGCATCAAGATTGGCCACCATCAACAACCTTGAAACCAAGTCTTGTTACACCATATCCAACAGGACGGGAACAACTGGCTCACTTTATGTTAGCAAGAACGCTCGGAAAGACGGGAATTTCTGTTTCACCGATCGGTTTTGGCGCCGTAAAAATCGGGCGAAACCAAAAGACAAAATATGGAGATTTTGCGATACCTAATGACCATGAGCTGGAACAATTATTGCTCGGCATTCTCGATCTTGGAATCAATCTGATCGACACGGCGCCCGCTTACGGGTTAAGTGAATCGCGTATTGGAAACGTTTTAAAAAAACAACGCGGCCAGTGTGTGCTGTCCACCAAAGTAGGTGAGACATTTGTGGATGGAAAATCAGAATATGATTTTAGCTCCGCCGCCATTGAGAAAAGTGTTTCGAGAAGCCTGCGACGATTGCAAACTGATTATATTGACCTGTTATTACTTCACTCGAATGGCGAAGACCAAAAAATTCTAAAACAGACCGATGCAGTCGAGACCCTCGAGCGAATCCGCCGCAAAGGTTGGACGCGAGCAATCGGATTTTCCGGCTATCAACCGACCGCAGAAACCGAGTGTTTGAACTGGGCCGATGTGATGATGATTGAATATCACCCTGAAAATACGGCTCGTAAACCGCTCATCGATCAGGCGCAGGGGCTTGGAGTGGGTGTGCTGGTAAAAAAAGGCCTCGACTGTGGCCGCATCGCACCGGCTGTCGCTATCGACCATATACTCAGGCAACGAGGGGTCAGTTCCCTGGTCATCGGCAGTTTGGATTTAAATCATTGCGCCCAGAATACTGCCCTCGCGATAACGGCCAACGCAAAGGAATCGAACTAGAAAGAATCGGAACTGGCCGCCGAACCCTAGTCGGGCGCTCGTTTGAAATGGCCGCTTTTGCCTCCCGTTTTTTCCTCCAATTGAATGGTCTCAATCACCATGCATCGGTCTACCGATTTGCACATATCGTAGATCGTAAGTGCCGCTCCACTGACCGCGACGAGGGCTTCCATTTCGACTCCGGTTCTCCCGGACACGGCAGCGTATGCTTTGATATCTACGCAAGCATCATCCGCACCGGGCGTTTCAACAAATGCGAATTCAATCTCTACACTTTCAAGAGCCAACGGATGGCAGAGCGGAATCAAGTTGGAGGTTTGTTTTGCCGCCATGATTCCTGCAAGCCGCGCCACCGCTAGCACATCTCCCTTCGCAAACTGCTGCTCGCGAATCTGCTGGCAGGTTCTGGCAGCCATTCGAACCCGCCCACTCGCAAAGGCTCTGCGATCCGTAATCGACTTGGATGATATGTCGACCATCCGCGCTGCGCCGTGAGAATCAAAGTGACTACTGGATTCCATGACCCAAATCTACCTTTGTAAAAAGCGAAAACAACAACGGCTTTGAAAAGGAGTTCGCACCGCACGATAGATAAGTCTCTATTCTAAACTCCCCGAGATGCAACTGAAGAGGTGCTGCGGCAGGAAAAATCTGCTTGAGCCGGACCGAAGAACAGCAAAGCAGAAAAAAAGCCCGGCAGAGCATTACGCTTTGCCGGGCTTGGTGCGTTATTGTGCAGGCTTACCTGACAAACTTCTTCAGGTAAGCTCAGTAAATGCGTTAAACTTCGTGAGGGACCAACTGCGTGTCAATCATCTGTAGCAGTTTGGAGATACAAAGTTTATTCATGCTGGTGTGTCGCTCATGCGCCTCAACACGAAGTGATTCGTGAAGACTTTTGGGCATCCGCACCGTGATTACACGGGTTGGCTCCTGATCACTTACTTGCGTTCGCCCCTTTTCGCGGAGCTTTGCCAGCATCTGTTGAATTTCAGAGTATTCTTCGGTCTTTTCAAAATCGGCCAACGCTTGAGCATCGGGATAGTTACGACGGATGATCCCGTTGATTCCCAGAATCTCACGATAAAAGGTCACCCAATCCGGTTCTTGCGTATACCGTTGATTGGCTTGGCTTCGAATCGCTTGTCTCTTTTCAACAGGGTTCTGAATCGTTGCATATGCACTTGCGGTTTGCGGCTGAGCCTCGAGCATCACACGTCCTCCTTCCATGAACTTCCATTAATTCGTCTCCAGGTATCCGTTCCTGAAGCCTCCACGGTCCGGTACTTTCTGAAATCGGCGCCTTCAAGTCAAGAGCAGCATGGATGTCATGTCGCTAATAGCATCTCCGATCAAAGAAAATAACTGCATGCGATTCATGCAATGCTACCAATCCAAACGGGCAGATTGATTTATGGCGTGAATTTCCGCAGCAAAAGATGCCGGTTGCGATCGGGCAAGAGGACCAAAACCTACTTTGAGTGGAATCTCATGATGCCCGCTGGCTCCCCGGCACTGACTCGCCGCTGTATTGAATTTGGAATCTGCCACACGTCCATGGGAGAGATTTGTAAACCTATGCACAGAAATGACTTAACTTTGACTTTTTGTTTTTTCTACCTAAAATAGGTGGTGGGATGTAATCGCACTATGCATGAATCAAACGCGGAAAAACAGCACCAACCCTCGCAGCCAGTCGATGGCGAGCAAGGCAGAAACGCACCTTCCGACGCATCGAAACTTAGTGATGCGACAGTTCTCTCCTCCGGAGATAACCTCCCCCGGCTCGAGGGGAGCCATGCTCGGACTTCCGACTTGGGTCGGGTTCTCGAGGGCCAGAAACTCAACCATTTTCGTCTTGATGCGTTTGTGGGTGGCGGAGGGATGGGGGCCGTCTTCCGAGGAACCGATACCGCTCTGGGACGAACGGTCGCAATCAAGGTGTTGCTTCAGCAATACAGCGATGATGAAGAGACAACCCAGCGTTTTCAGAACGAAGCTCAAAGCACCGCAAGGTTAGATCACGATAATATTGCGCGAGTCTATTATGTCGGACAGGACCGTGGTTGGCACTATATTGTGCTGGAGTTTATTGAGGGACAAAATCTTCGCGATTTGGTTTATCGGCACGGCCCTTTGACCCTCGAAAATGCAGTGAATTACACGCTGCAGATTTCCGATGCATTGCAACACGCCAGCAGTCGAGATGTAGTACATCGCGATATCAAGCCCTCCAACGTGCTGATCGGCCAAGACGGACATATCAAACTCGTCGATATGGGACTGGCTCGACTCCACCAGGTGGATAATTCCCAGGAGGATTTGACCGCTACCGGAGTCACACTGGGAACGTTTGACTACATTTCGCCAGAGCAGGCCCGTGATCCGAGAAATGCGGATGTCCGCAGCGATTTATATTCGCTCGGCTGCACGCTTTATTTTATGCTCACGGCAGAGCCTCCGTTCCCGGAAGGCACCGTGTTACAGAAACTCCTCCAACATCAGGGAGATTCTCCTCCCGACCCACAGGTCATCCGACCCGACCTTCCGCCTGCGATTTGCGACATCACGCAGAAATTATTAGCGAAGCAGCCGCGAGATCGCTACCAAAATCCTCTTGAGCTTTCCGCAGATCTGCTTCTTTTGGCAAACCAGCTTAATTTGCGACCTGCGCACAATAGCTCGGTCATTGTGACTCCGTATGGCTTAAACACATCTTGGACCGCTCGGCACCTGCCGTGGATCGTTCCCACTGGTCTGCTGCTTTTAATTGGATTGTTTATTCATTACACAACACGACCCGTAAATAACTTGAAGCCATCTTCATCGCTGCGGCCCTATCAGGTTGCACCTTTTGAAAACGACCTGCCCGCCTCCGACTATCAAACTTCAAACGACTCGGAATCGGCGATCGTTGCCGATCAGTCCGATACAAGAAAGCAACGAAATGAGATTCCGTCTATTCCTCCCTCAGCGAATGAGACGCAAAAGAATACGTCTTCACCAGCGCGAGTAAATGCGATTCCGGACAGGAAGACTGCCAAACCACTGCCCCAGGAGGGATCGGCTGAGAAGAAAGAAAATACCTCGGAGCAACCCTTGAGCGTGGGAGATGCCTTGCGACCAGGATCGCATGCCACGCTTGCTGATGCATGTCGCAAAGCGGCAAGCGGCGCGGTCATTGAATTGGACTACACGGGTCGACTTAAAGAACCAGAAACGCCGATACTACTATCGCAGAGAAAACTCACAATCCGCGCCGGTGAAGACCACGAACCGATTGTATATTTCCGTCCCTTGGGACCCGATCGGGCACTTTATCCACGTAGCATGATCACACTTTCCGGTGGCTCGTTGACCCTCGTCAATGTTCACCTTGTTTTGGAGATTCCTCCACTTGCACGGTCCGAAGGTTGGACACTTTTCGAGATGGTTCTTGCCGACAATCTGCGGCTCGAACGCTGCACATTAACCATCCGAAATGCAGCGGAAGATTTTTCAGCCATGTATCGGGACGTTAGCTTTTTCAACATTAAGGTGCCGCCGGGGACAGAATTTTCTAAACCGCTTGATTCGGAGGCTGTGGTGCCCCGGATTGAAATTGAACTGCGAAACTGTATTGCTCGAGGCGAAGCCGTTTTCCTGCGCGGGGATGCCTTAAATTCGGCAGACATCCAGTGGGAAAATGGCTTGATTGCAACCACCGAGAGATTCGTGCAGATCGATGGACAATCGGCATCGTTGCCGGAGGATCAGCAATTGACCATTGACCTCAAACATGTCACTGCCCTTATGGAAAATGGCTTTTGCTTGATGGAGAGCAGTAGCGACCAACGGCGTTTGACGTCCGTGCAAATCGATTGCACAGACAGCATCTTAATCACAAAAAATGCCCCTTTGATTGAGCAGGTGGGACCACAGACGGAAGAGGAATTCCGTAAATTAATCAAATGGAATGCAGATCGATGTTTTTATGAGAACTTTGATATCTTTTGGAAAATCGATAGTTTGCAAAACAGGGACATAAACACTTGGGGGTGGAATCAATGGCTCACCTTTTGGGAACCGGCAGGCGAGCGAAGTGAGCGACCCGGGGCAGTGCTTTGGAGTCGTCGCTCACGCGAACTTCGCGCAACTTCAAATCATCAGCCTTCCGACTACCTGCTCTTGCCGAACGAAGATAACCCTGCCCGCAATGCTGCAACCGACGGCGTGTCCGACGCAGGATTTCAGTTTCCAGCACTGCCGGAAACACCAGCCATTCGCGAAGAAACCACGAACCCGGATTGGTCTTCGGCTGACGATCTGCCGATACCAGAACAATGAGCAGCGCGTTGACGGTTGACATGTCATTCTAATTCGGTCTAATAAAACAGCTGCGTTTCGTTGATTATCTGTCGGTTTACATCGATTTCCGTCAAGCCGATCGAACGAGACAACGAGACGTTGGCGCTGCCTGCTTTGGACGGCAGCGACGCCCACCTTTAAGCAAATCTGCTTTACTTACGAGGAATTAAATCAAATGCAAAAGTTTGCCGCCGCCCTTTTTACCATTTTGATGACTCAAGGTTTCTACGGTCTAGAACAACAGCGTGCATTCGCACTGCCTGACTACAAGAAAGAATTTTTTAATCTCTACGTAGACAAGAGCGCTACAGACCCGAATGCGAAGGCTTTTGCGGAAGCAGCAAATTCGAAGGCAGGCAAATGCTATGTCTGCCATGTGAATGTCAAAACACTTGACGAAAAAAAACTCAAGTCAAAATCTGTCCGCAATAATTACGGCAAGGCAATTACCGAGTTCATCTCCAAAGACGACTTCAAAGAGATGAAGAAGGCCGACAAAGAAAAAGCAATGGCCGCACTTCGAGAAGCTATAGAGAAGACAGGGGCTTTAAAAGCCGACCCCAGCGACTCAGGCTCACCAACCTTCGATGAATTGATCGCCTCAGGTAAGCTGCCAGGCAACGGAAAACCGGATCCTGACGATTTGGAAAAGGCAAAGGCTGCCCGCGATGCCAAAGCGAAGTAAGCGACTGGCAACCTAACGAGTGGAACCTCTTGCATCACAAGAGAATTAATCTGCCGTGATTGCAGCAGTCGCAGGCTCGTCCACCGTGCATTCGATTGCTTGAATAAGGTGCCTTCGAGTGGAGGGCGAATACTCCATATCGAACCAGACGATTTTTCCATCCTTATCGACCAGATAGGTCCGCGGAAGATAGCGTGTCGCAACCTTCGCAAGCGCTTCACCCTTTGGATCCATTAGCACCTTTTCAGAAAATGCGGTCTCTTCGGTCACCTTGCGAATCTCTTCTGCCGACTGCCCGTAATTGATCGAAACCACTTCGACTCCACGATCTTTGAAGGGACCCACTATCTCCGGTCCCGTATCTTGCAGTTGTTGCACGGCTGCGGGCGACTCGCCCGACCAGAAGCAAACCACCGTCACACGGTCACCGAGCAGGGCGTGCAATGAGTGTGATTTACCGTCCGAGTCCGTAAGTTGCATCTCAGGCAGCAGATCACCCTGCTTGACCAAGGATGCCGACTGATGCTGCTCGGAGAGGTGCACCAGCGGGACCGTAGGCCGCGTGGGCACTACAGGTTCCGGTTCCTGCTCAATGACGCGTCCCACAATGGTTGTCTCTGATTTAAGTGGGCTGGGAGATGCCGTTTTTTGAACGGTTGCCCCACCCTGCTCGCTACCACATCCGAGCGCTGTAAACAGAGCTATCAGAGTCAATAAAACCCAGATTCTTCTCGGTCCCCGAAAAAAGGGTTGCTTGCTACCAATCGATACATCTTTGAGCATCTTTGATTCCAACACGACTCGCTTCCTTTCGCGTACGCAGATTTTAGATTAGCTTGCGGGATCCCCGTGGCTTTTCAGCGAGAACGCGTTCCGCAGTTACCCACTGCACATAGTCTCGCCCAACACGCCATTTTGGTCAACGGCGAATCTTGATAGCCAACTCTTCCAATTGCCGAGAATCGACAGCCCCCGGCGCTGCGGTCATCAAGTCTGACGCACGCTGAGTCTTGGGAAACGCGATACAATCGCGGATATTTTCGAGCCCCGAGAAAAGCATCACCCAGCGGTCAATGCCTAGTGCGATGCCTCCGTGAGGTGGGGCACCAAACTGCAACGCCTCCAGCAAAAAACCGAACCGATCCGCGGCCGTTTGCTCATCAATTCCTAATAACTCAAAAACTTGCTGCTGCAGGGACTGATCGTGAATCCGGATCGTTCCCCCACCAGCCTCTGACCCGTTGATCACCAGGTCGTACGCGATTGCCCGACATGCTCCCGGATCGGTTTGCAATCGTTCAACATCTTGCGGCCGGGGCGCTGTAAAAGGATGGTGCATCGCGGTCCAACTCTTCTCGGTTTCGTCATGCGCAAACATTGGAAATTCGACGACCCAAGAGAAATGCATCTGCCCCGGCTCGTAAAGCTCTAGCTCTTTCCCTAAACGCACACGCAATCCGGAAAGTGCGCGCGAGCTGACTTCGAAGGAATCTGCAACCAAAAGCAGAAGATCGCCAGGTTGTGCATCAAACGATCCAGCGATCTCAGCAAGTTCATCCGCGTCGAAATTTTTAGCGATTGGCGACGCGAGATTCCCTTCTGCCTCAACTTTAAACCACGCCAGACCCTTCGCCCCGAAATCTTGAATGACGTATTCAGTCAGTTCATCGATTCCCTTACGGGAATAACGATCACTTGCCCCTTTGGCATTGATTCCACGAACGCGACCTCCTGAAGTCGCGACACTTTGAAAGACGCGAAAACTGGTCTTCCCTGCCCACGCCGTGACATCGACGATCTCCATGCCGAATCGCAAATCCGGTGCATCATGGCCGTAACGCTCCATCGCCTCGTCGTATGTCATCCTCGAAAGCGGAAGGGGAACATCAAGGCCCAAAATATCTTTTGCTAACTTTGCAACCAACCCGTCAATGATTCCGATAACATCATCTGCCGTGACAAACGACATCTCAATATCGAGTTGTGTGAATTCCGGCTGTCGATCCGCACGCAAGTCTTCATCACGAAAACAACGCGCTACCTGGATGTAACGATCATATCCAGCAATCATTAAAATCTGTTTGTAGAGTTGAGGGGATTGCGGGAGAGCATAAAAACTTCCCGGATGGACTCGACTGGGGACCAAATAGTCTCGGGCGCCCTCCGGCGTACTACGCCCTAGCACCGGAGTCTCGACATCAATGAAATCGTGCTCATCGAAATAGTCGCGCATCAGCTTGATCATCCGATGGCGTAACAGCATGGTCTGCTGCATGCCTGGCCGTCTGAGATCCAGATACCGATACTTCAACCTGAGATCTTCACCCGCAAGATCACCTGCCGCCTCGGTCGCATCCAATTGAAACGGCGGCGTGAGACTCTGATTCAAGATTTCCACCGTCGTCGCTCGAATTTCAACGGCACCGGTCGGTAACTTCGGGTTTTCATTACCTTCCGGTCGCCTCGCCACACGACCCTCAATCCGGACAACAGTCTCTCCTCGTAATTTTCGAGCAAGTTGCATCACCTCTTCCGGTGTGTCGGGCCCGAAAACCACCTGCGTCAGGCCATAGCGATCGCGCAGGTCGATAAACAAGCCTCCGCCATGATCGCGGTACGTGTCGACCCAGCCACACAGGGCGACCTGTGTATCGAGATCTGCTGCAGAGAGTTCACCACAGTTATGCGTGCGTAACAAAAGAACCTCATTCTTCTCGTTCTGCCACCGGCAATCGCAAATACAACTGCGTTACCGAGTAGAAAAATCAGTTTGTTAGTCTTTAAGTAGGCTTGTGTAGCGAGGCATTCTAAGACAAACCGCTCGTCCCGAAAAGCAGGATCTCCGACAAAGGGTGGCGGGACGGCGATGCTAGTCCTCCGCCCTGGAAATGTCCTCTGATCCCTCGATTTGTATGATTTGCCGGGTCACCTGATCCATATCCATTGGTGGCGATAGGGAAATCCTCTGGCATTCTCGGAGAGATCGCAACCAAATTAATTGTCGTCGAGCCAGTTGCCGGGTTCCCGCCTGTGTTTTTTGGACAGCTGACTCGAGATCAATTTCACCGCGAAGCAGTGACCCGATTTGTCGGTATCCGACAGCCTGCATCGCAGTCCGGCCCAGCGTTTGATACTTTTCAAATAAATACTGAACCTCATCCACCCAGCCGACTCGAAACATTTCTTCCACCCTTGCGTTGATGCGGCGGTGTAAGATTTCCCTGGGCCAGTCGAGGGCAATCACTCGCACTGAATTGCGGTCCCCCTGGAGATCAAAATGCTTTTGACCTGAGATAATCGATTGGCCTGTTTTTTCAAAATATTCAAGCGCACGGATAACACGTCGCTGATCGTGCGGGTGGATCCGAGCGGCTGCTTTTGGATCTTTTTTCTTTAGTTCCTGGTAGATTGATTCGCCACCCCGCGAAGCCGCCTCAGCCTCAAGTTGTGACCGCAAATTCCAATCGGCTTGCGGACCATCGTCAAAACCGGTCAATAGAGCCTTCAGGTAGAGTGGAGTACCGCCAACAAATAAAATATTGCGTTTTTTTCTGCGAATCGATTCGATCGCCGCATGCGCCTCATGCAAATATTGCGAAATACTGAACTCTTCCTCTGGTGTGACAACATCGATCAAATGATGTTCTACCGCAGCTCGTTCTTCGACCGATGGCTTTGCGGTGCCGATATTCATCTCGCGGTAAACAGCCATCGAATCCATTGAAATAATTTCCGCATTAATCTGCTTGGCAACCTCGACACCAACCGCTGACTTTCCGGATGCGGTGGGTCCAGTCAGAAACCAGACATCTTGAACGGGTGGAAATTGCATTGATGGAATGCCGCGCGGGGGGAGATACGATGACCGAGATCTTAAAATTCGGGATCATCGGTTTCTCATTCGCCGACCGCCTCCAGGGATTCTTCGATCAGCAGCGATAAATCTTCAATCTGTTGGAGCGGTTCAAGCAGCAGCGGATCAACAAAAAATCGCACGCGTTTCACATAATCGTCAAATTGCTCTTGCGCCAGGGCACGAACTACCGGAGAGACCTGCCCCAAATTCTGATAACAATCAAGCTTTGCAAAGAACACGTCCAGATCGAATTCGACCTCCCGGGAAGCAGGAGGGGCGTCAAGCAGAATCTGAGAACCGACAACCTTTGTCCCCAGAACAGGACTAATCCGCTCAGCAAGCTGATCGCCAACTGAAAGCAACCAGTTGTAGGAGCGTCCCGTCATCCGTCGATATAAATCGGCATCCTCAAATAAACTAAATTGCCGTAGACGCTTGTAAAGTCGCCGGCGTGGTCCGAACAAGCCATCAAATAGTGGCGCCGCTAAGGTTCCTTCCGCGGCAGAGCGTAACTCGTGAATCATGGTCGCTTCACTTGAGCGAAACAATAGGTCGAGGTCTATTGATTCATAGACATGATAAAAACCGCGTTGCAACATCGCAGTTGCACATCGCACTGCGTGATGCCAATAGACCTCACTGAACATCACATAGCGGGCAAACACCATCATCTCAGCCGCTGTCTTTCCCTTTTCCCCGATCGCCAGAGCAGTTCCGCCCGCATTGAGACAGAGACTTCCGATAAGCCGCTGGGCATCAAAGTTGCGACCGTAGGGAACGCCTGCATGTAAACTGTCACGAGGCAAATAATCCATCTTGTCGATATCGATAGGTCCTGAGAGCATACTGGCCAGCACTTGATGGGATGGTTTCTGCGATTCGTTTGCTAGAAGTCGCGCCACATCTCGGGCATGAATATCCCAGTCGCTGGCGAGCAACTGCCCAATTTCACCTTCCAGTAAAAAACTGCTGGCAAAAAATTCATGTCGGGGTACCCGAGGCAGTTGAATATCCTCAATCGCGTGACAGAAAGGCCAATGCCCCAAGTCGTGCAGCAGCGCGGTGACGATCAGCAACTTCGCATCGTTTGCATCAATCCGTTCGGCAAATCGCGGATCGTGGGCGAGTCGT
>JAYZMM010000030.1:0-9561 GCA_036153155.1 Planctomycetota bacterium | reverse complement strand
AAGCTTCGCTCACCACTTTGGTCAATCAATACGGCAGTGGTACTGGTCGGTCCTTCCGGATGTGTCACCAGATGATCGGCATTGAGTCCCTCTTCGCGATAACGTTCCCGAAGCATGCTCCCCCATTGGTCGGAACCGACGTAGCTGAGCGCGACAGCCTGCATGCCCAGACGAGACATTGCGATTCCGGAGTTGGAAACAATACCGCCGGTGGTAACTTCAATCGGATCTACTTGAATCAAGCGACCGCCACCAATCGGTTCTTCCAGCGGCACCGGTCGTACGAGAATATCGACAACGCACGATCCGCATACAATACAATCGATGGGTTTATTCGTTTCCGTCACAAGATCTCCCAAAAAAGTATGATCAAAGCCGTGGACGACTTGGCCCCATTGTCCCCCAAGGTGGAAAAAACTCAAACCGGGTCGCATACCGGCACCGTTACGTGCGGGAGACTCCAGGTAACGGTGGCGGTTGAACACGATTATGACAACACTTATACAGAACCATCATGTTGTACCGTCGCTTCGGCCGCACCGAATTGCAGATTCCCGTTTTTAGTTGTGGGGGAATGCGCTACCAGTTTGCCTGGCAGGATGTCCCGCTCGATGAGATACCTGATGAAAACCAAGCCAATCTGGAGCAGACGATCCGCAAAAGTGTTGCGTTGGGAATCAATCACATTGAAACTGCCCGCGGCTATGGCTCTTCCGAGCGACAACTCGGCCTGATTTTGCCCCAACTCGATCGAAAAAAAATCATTGTTCAGACAAAGATTGCCCCTCAGGCAGACCCCCACGCATTTGTCGCTCAATTTCACGAATCGCTAGAACGATTACAACTTCCAGCGATTGACTTATTGGGATTGCATGGAATTAACACCTACGAAAAGCTTTGGTGGGCGATTCGGCCCGGAGGCTGTCTCGCTGCAGCTCGGCAGCTGGTAAAAGAGGGTTTGGTGGGACATGTGGGCTTCTCGACGCACGCACCACTTGAAATCATCCTGGCGGCCATTGAAAGCAAAGAACATGGTGGTTTCGACTACGTCAATCTCCATTGGTATTACATCTTTCAAAAGAACTGGCCCGCCATCGAATCAGCGACTGCGCGCGACATGGGAATTTTCATCATAAGTCCTGCCGACAAAGGAGGAATGCTTTACCAGCCTCCTGAAAAACTAAAAAAACTTTGCAAGCCGCTACATCCGCTCATATTTAATTGTCTGTTCTGCCTCGCGCAACCCGAAATCCACACGCTCAGTCTTGGTGCGAGTTGCCCTGAAGATTTTTCGATTCAACTTCAAACGTTGGAACACTTGGATCAGGCTGAGCAACTGCTGCCAGACATCACTCAACGGTTGCAACAGGCGATGTGTGATGCAGTAGGGAGTGAAATGGCAGCATACGAGGGAGATGATCTTCCTGCGTGGCACGAAAGCCCCGGATATATGAATTTGCCGGTCATGCTCTGGTTGCGAAAACTGGCACTCTCTTACGACATGCTCGATTACGCTCGCATGCGATATAACCTGCTCGGTAACGGAGGGCACTGGTTTCCAGGATTGAATGCGGCGCAGATTGACCAACTTGATTTAGAGAAGGCATGCGGCCAGTCAGCCTTTGGTGAAACGCTCTGCGATCTTTTGCGTGAGACCCATGACATGCTCTTTGAGGACTCGGTCGAAAGGCTCAGTCAAAGCGGATGACGGGGGATGCCGTGGTGTGACCACCGGGATTCGGCAACGTCGCTCAGCAGGCGCATTGCGCCAGCTGGCATTGCAACCACACTTTTTGGGGGTGAATGCAATATTTTTTTCCTCAACTTCAAGAAAACTTTGGTCCGCTCGAATTGGCGAAAAAGACTTGCTCAACGGACGCTTAGCCCTTTGACGATATACTTTGAGGCTTGTCATGGTCGACAACGTTGTTGACCCAACTTCGGCCCCCACCTAAGCTAGCAATCCCCGTCAGACTCCCTGCAAAGCGCACGATGCCAGCCGGTGATGCGCCTTTCAATTACCCGCCGCAGGGGGGACTGAGTGACGAAAATATCTGGTAGTTCAGCTCCATGTATCGCCTCGTCCTGATCATCAGCAGCCTTTGGACTTATGCAACTCTCTGCGAGAGTTCTGCAGTCGCAGAAACATCGGCACCCCCGCGGGGGCCCGCTTCACCGCTGCACGAGGAAATTGATCGGGTAATTGACGCGGAGCGAGTGGGTCCACCGGCACCACTTTGTACCGATGCGGAATTTCTTCGCCGCGTATATCTTGATTTAACCGGCAAGATTCCAACCGCTGAGGAAGCGGCAATCTTTCTGCAAGATAGACATCCGGACAAACGAAACAAGCTGGTCGATATGCTCCTTGAGCAGCCACATTTTGATCGCAATTTTATGCGTGTCCTCGATGTGATGCTAATGGAGCGGCGAATTGAAAAAGTGGTGAGCCCGGGAAAATTCCGCGACTTTTTGCGAACCTCGATTGAAGATCGGCAACCGCTTAATGTGCTGATCCGGGACATCCTCATAGCAGATGGCGCGAAAGAAGATGAACGCTCGGCCGCTCGCTTTCTGCTGGATCGATCCGCCGAACCCCATATTCTTACCCGTGACGTGGGACGATTATTTCTTGGGGTCGATATGCAGTGTGCCCAGTGCCACGATCACCCGTCCATTGATGATTATCTCCAGAGCGATTATTACGGCCTTTATGCATTTCTAAATCGCACTTACCTGTTCGGCTCGGATATAGGCAGCGTAGTGGCAGAACGTGCGGAAGGTGAAGTGGAGTTTGTTTCAGTCTTTGTCGGTGGTGACCCCCAATCCATGATGCCGCACCTCCCGGGCAACAAGGAAATGGACGAGCCGGAGATGGCTCAAGATGAGCGGTATATCGTCAAGCCGGCTGAGGGTGTTCGCCCGGTACCCAAATTTTCCCGCAGATCGCTGTTGGCCCGCGAACTGACCAGCGGGAAATATCAAGCCTTTCAGAAGAATCTGGCGAATCGACTCTGGGCACACATGTTCGGTCGAGGCATTGTGCATCCTTTGGATTTCCACCATAGCGAGAATCCTCCCACCAATCCCATACTTCTGACGACGCTTGCAGAGGGATTGTCCGAACTTGATTTCGATTTACGAAAATTTGTGCGCGAAATCGCACTCTCTCAGACCTATCAGCGGAGCAGCGAACTACCTCTTGATTTACTTGCATATGCCGAGAATTCGGACCGCGATCGGGAAGCTGTCACCAACGCGCTCGACGCACAGCAGAGTACGCGAAAGCAGCTACAGGACCAACTCGAAGCAAATGCGGAATCGCTGGCCGCGCTCGATATGAAATGTGCCGATTTTGAGAAAAAAATCAGCCAAACGCAGGAAGCAATCGATGCAATTCGCATCGCTCATGATGCCGATCAAAAACAGCTTGCTTCCTCTCAATCACTACTCCCCGGTCTGGAAGCGGGAGAGAAGAAATTACGCGATTTAAAACGTGATGCCGAGGCGTTATCTCAACTTGAACCTGAAGATGGAAATTTACAGCAATTAGTGCAAAGCACGGCCCGACAGCATCAGCTTCTTAACGAGGAAATGCAAACCGTACAAAAACGCATCGCAGACCTTCAGCAAAAATTACGGCGTGCCGATGAGACTCAATCAGGCCACGTCGATCAGCAAGCCGTACTGGAAAAACAGAAGCAGAGCGCCGAAGCGGAGCGAGCAAAAATAGCGGCGCTGGGTCGGAGCCTGAAACGTCAACTCAACCAACAACAAGACCGGCTTGTTGCCCTGGAAGCAAAAGTGGAAGACTTTGCCTGCCTTGATCAATGGTCAAAAACATTGAAAGAAAAATCGGACGATGAGGTTGCTCAGCAAGATGCGCGACAGTTAGTTGCCAATCGCTGGCGAAATCGCTTTCAATGCGGCCACATCCTGCCGCTCACTGCCGAACAGTTGACCTGGAGTGTCTCGGAGGCGCTGGGTATCGTGGCCCAGAAAAGACAGAGTCTTTTAAAGTCTCATGAGGAGAAAGCACGATCGGCTGACAAAACAGAAACGGCGGCGAAGAAGGTTGAAGTCTCCCAGAAAGAATTGACAAAGTCGCTGCACAATCAGATTGAGGGCGGTGCGTTGTATGACTTTATTATCAACGTTCATGATTTCCGTGGTCAGCCGGACGGAAGTTATCAGGCGACAGCCAAAGAAGCCCTCTTCTTGAGTCACAGTAAAAAATTACAGAACTGGATTTCCGAAGCGGCAACGCAGTGGCTCGAAGATTCTTCCGAGCAACTTGATCCGGAGCGGATTGCTGAAAAACTTTACCTGGCTATCCTCTCGCGACAACCGGATGCCGAAGAGGCGGCGGTTGTTCGGGGCTATTTGGTGGCCCGCACTGAAAATCCGCGCGCAGCATTACAAGATCTTATTTGGGCCTTATTGAGCTGTACGGAATTTCGTTTCCAGAGTTGACCCTTATTTTTGTTGATAGGTTTGACCGTGAAAAAAAATTACCACTGTGGTTCATCTGAACACTTCGTAGCACGTCGGAATTTTCTCCGAAGTACATGTGTGGCAGGGGGCTCCATGCTCCTCGGAGGCGGATTATCGGGCCTGGCCAACGCGGGTGAACTCGCGGGCGGAAATCGTCAATTGCTGGTCATTTTTCTTGATGGAGGCTTAAGCCAATTGGAGAGTTGGGACCCGAAACCGGGAACCATAGAAGGTGGGCCTTTCCGGGCAATCCCCACATCCGTGCCGGGCACGCACATCAGCGAGTTGCTCCCCTATACCTCACAGCAGATGCACCATTTGGCGGTGATTCGGAGTCTGCAAACCACCGAAAAAGATCACACGCCCGCAAAATATCTGTTAGAGACCGGTAGGAATCAGAAAGAAGGTTCCGACTTTCCACACCTGGGAGCCGCTGCATCAAGCATGCTTGAGCCGACCGAAAATGACTTACCGCCCTATGTCGTCATTCAAACTTCAAGCTACCACTTGGGGCACGGCGGATTTTTAGGCAGCCGCTATGCGGGGGTCAATCTAGTTCGCGGGAATCCGCCACGCAATCTGACACCGCCTGAGGAAATTGCGGCTGAGGAGATGCGACGGCGTACGGAACTTCGCAACATGCTCGACCGGCGACTCACGCGAAGTCGACGGACGGCCGATACCGAAGCCTATGCCTCGAGCTACCAGATGGCACAACGGATGTCTCGCAAAAAAGACGTATTCGATCTCTCCAAGGAGTCTGAACAGGATCAGCAACGGTATGGGAACCACGATTTTGGCAGGCATTGTCTGCTCGCGCGGCGCCTGCTGGAGGCCGGACTGCCATGCATTCAAGTGCGGCATCGCGCTTACGATTCTCACTTTGAGAATTTTAACATTCATCTGGAGACACTTGGGGAATTCGATCGCACTTTCGCCACGCTGATGGATGACCTGCATCAGCGCGGAATGCTCGACTCGACGCTAGTGGTGGTGATGTCAGAAATGGGACGCACACCCAAAATCAACAATCAAATGGGTCGCGACCATTGGACCAAAGCGTGGTCGATGGTGCTCGGTGGCTGCGGCATTCAATCGGAGGCGGTCTACGGAAAAACAAATGACCGTGGTATGGACATTGAGGACGGAAAAGTGAACCAGGGCGACGTGTTTCATACGATCTATTCCGCACTCGGTATTGATTCAACACAATCGTTTAACATTGGTGGCAAAGACGTACCGATTGCCGAACCGGTGCATGAGCCGATTGAGGATTTGTTAGCATGAGTGATACTGCGAAGACATCGACGACAGAAGATCAGCCCGGCGGCACTGCTGCCGTAATGGTGCAAGAGAATACCGAGCACAGTGTCGGAAAACCATTGCTGCGTTGTTGCTTTGACGCCTCAGAAACAAAAATTTTTGCAGCGGGACAAGATCGTCATATCTGGCAGATCCCACTGACAGCCGACGCCAAAAAAGAGAATGTCACAGAAATCGAGGGGCACGATGGATGGGTAATGGCGATTGCGCCCACCGACGATGGAGCCATGCTGCTCAGCGGTGGCACCGATGGCCAACTGATCTGGTGGTCGCTGGAGGATCCGGCTGTGCCCCGCGTCAGCAAGCGAATCAATGCGCACGACGGATGGATACGCGATCTGACTCTGAGTCCCGACCAGAAGTTGCTGGCTACCGGTGGAAACGATGGAACAGTAAAAATATGGGATGTTGCCGAGGCGAAGCTTCTTCAAACAATGAACGGACACGAGCACCACATCTACCGCATTGCCTTCCATCCTAATGGCAAGCAATTGGTTTCAGGTGACTTAACGTGTCGCATTCAATGCTGGGACCTGGATTCAGGAAAGTCAGTGACCGAACTGAAAACACCGAGTCTGCATCGGATCGACAAGAATCACAATCTTCACTTGGGGGGCACCCGCGGACTTTGTTTCGACCGTGATGGAAAATACCTTGCCGTGAGCGGGTTACGTGCCGCACCCAACTATCTTGGCGGCAACGTCCAACCGGGGAACGTCATTCTGGACTTTGCAAAAGGCGAGATTCATCAGGAACAGAAGACCAAAAATAATATTGAGACCGTTCCCTGGGAATCTTTCTTCATGGGTGATGATACGCTCGCGGTGGCGATGGGTGGAAAGGGAGGCGGATATCTGATCTTCTGGAATCGGGACAAGGAAGATGAGTTTTATGCCCACAAATTGCCGGACGTGGCGCGTGATATGGCGTTGAATGCGAAGAAAAATCGTGTCGCCACCGCGCACGAAGACGGCAAACTACGTGTGAGTACACTCAAAATCAGCTGAATTGCCCCGTTTCGGGGTGAGGCAAAAAATTAGCCGATCGTCTACAATGTCGGCAGGTTACCACGAGGCGAGGCAGATTTCGTTTCGTGGCCATGAATCATCTTTTTGCCGCTTCGTGAACCGAGGGTCGTATTATGTCGCAATCGCCGCATACGGTTGATCAAACAAATCAGCAAAAATCTCAGCAGGATCGTCGCCTTTTTCTCAAAACGGCCGGTGCAGCGGGAATCGCCACACTTGCTCAAACGGGTGTATTGCGGGCGAAGGATGTCAACGAAAAGATGACCGGGGCAGTCATCGGGTGCGGTGGCATTGCCAGTCACCTGCTTGGACAGTTCATGGAATCGGATCGCTGTGAATTTGCTGCAGTCTGTGATGTGGATACCCGTCGTTCCGCCGAATTTGCCGACCGAATTGAAAAGCATCAAGGGAAGCGGCCCGATATTTATGGCGAGTATGAACGGGTTCTCGATCGGGGCGATATCGATTTTGTGATTGTAGCCACGCCTGATCATTGGCACGCGCCGATCACGATCGCAGCATGTGTGGCTGGAAAAGATGTCTACTGCGAAAAGCCATGCTCGCACAATATTCTTGAGGGGCAGGAGATGGTGCGAGCCCGGGATAAGCATAACAGCGTCGTGCAAGTCGGCACTCAGACGCGGAGTGCGCCACACATGCAGGCAGCCCGCGATTATGTGCGTTCGGGTAAACTCGGAGTAATTAGCAAGACACGAACCTTTAATCGCGGATTCTGGGGACCCACAGGGTTTGGGAAGTGGGCAAACCAAAGTGCTCCGAAAGAAGTCAATTATGACCGCTGGCTAGGTCCGGCACCCGAGCGACCATTCAATCCAAAACGATTTCATGGGTCTTTTCGTTGGTTTTATGATTATGCGGGAGGCATTTTAGGTGACTGGAATATTCACTTGCAGGACATTGTGATGTGGACCATGGACACGCCGGACCCGGTGAGTGTTTCTGCCTTTGGCGGAAAATATCTGATTGACGATGACCGCACGACCCCGGATACATTGGAAGTGCTTTACGAATTCCCGGCGGTAGGGGATCGCCCGCCATTGATTCATAACTATTCGGCGGTTCTGGCGCTGACGCCCTATAATCACAACGCACACACTGGTGTAGGTATCGAATTCACCGGGTCTGACGGTCAACTTTATACCAACTGGGACGATGGTTGGTTTGTGACCGGTGCTCCCAAGGATTTCCGTAAACCGGAACCCTGGCACGAAGTCAAAGACAAGCGGATCAACGATGAAATCCATACCGGATCCCGGCAATCTTATGGCTTGCATGCCAATAACTTTATGGACTGTATTGTCACTCGTGAAAGTCCGGCAGCGTCAATCGAAAAACATAACAAAACCTGCACGGCAATCCATCTGGGCAACATTTCTTATCGCGTGGGACGCCGCCTTTACTGGGATCCGGTAAACGTCGCCTGCTTCAAGGATCGGGCGATGACCATTCCCGATGAGGAAGCGAACCAGTTGCTTGGCCGAGAATATCGTAAAGGGTATGAATTGCCGCGTGCCTAGCTGAACGCTGATCGTCGATCGGAGCGCTGTAAAGCCTCTCGCGGTGCGAATCGCTTCAGTCGCAGCACGCCGACGATGGAAGATCTTTGATTTCCACGTTGCGGAAGAAGATTTCTGCCGCTTCAATTTCCAGCAGAATGCGGCCCTTGGTCAGGGGCGCAAACCACTTCTTGTTACCTGCCCCTTCCACCGGTTGCTGAATATTCTTGCATTTTGCAACTAATTTTCCGTTCAACCAGTGTTCTGAGCAATCGCCCCGGCAAACGATCTCAATCTGATTCCAGCCCGGTTGCTCCCACTGACCACGATGAGCCAGGTGTGTGATTCCCGCTTGATGGCCATGCATCTGTTCCACGCCTCCATCTTCACGCAACATGAAGGTCGGCTTCCGCTCATTTCGTGTCTTCGGATCAACCCACGTGTCATACTGCAGATTTCCTACAGTCACGATATCACCGATATTGGTTTTCTCGACCTGATACTGCATCGCCCGGGGCCAGACCCAATCTCGACCCACGTGATGGTAATAAATGCCCGCATCACGAAGAATTTCAAAACGTGGCTTGAACTTTTTCTCTCCCCATTTGTATTGCACTTTCAGGTGATAGTCGCTGTATTCTTGGTCGGTCCCGATATAACCTTGCACGACATGATCGCCATGGGTTGCATGCTTGTAGAGATGAATCAGACCATTCTCAATCGTAATGATCTTATCCGGATCACTATCGCGACCATGCTTTTGCAAGAACGTGTACCAACCATCGAGATTCTTTCCGTTGAAAAGTGGACGGAATCCATCTTCCTTTTGTCCATCGGCCTGAACCGACGGGTCCGCCTCATCAGCGACAACCTGAAGCGGGGCTGCAACGGCGGCAATCGATCCCAGAATGCAAAAAAAGTGGAGGAAAATACAGCGGGCCGGCTGATTCATTGCGTAATCCATTCAAAAGAACGAAGGAAAAGGACGGAAAAACTAAATAGTTGAGGGCAAATTGTATCAATTCGATCCGTAAAAAACCAGCGAAGCACCGGCGCATGACTGGAATCTGTTTGAAAAAAAACGGTCTGTTCTTCACGCGAGCCGAATGGCATGCCAAAATAGGAACAACCTCTTACGCTTCGTTCAGATTTTCCACCAAGGGTCCGTAGAACATGTGTGGTATTGCCGGTGCCATCTG
>JAYZMM010000029.1:0-12615 GCA_036153155.1 Planctomycetota bacterium | reverse complement strand
GTGTCCAGGCGGCCATTGCTATCACCTCATCGCACGGGTCGTTTAAAAGTTTGCGGATCAGATCTTTTTGTCCCCGGGCCCCCATACCGAGTCGAAAAAGTCCTACGCATCCCCAATAACGAATGCCACTATCGGGATCGTGCGCCATTGTGACCAATCGATCTAGGTCCACATCCTTTCCGTCATGGAGTGCCGTGTCGCAGGCGTCCAACAACTGCTCAAGCGGGTAGATATTCGGGTCGCGGATCATCTCATAAATGGTCATTTCATTTTGTGCGGCTCGATGCACCATTTCGCTTTCGGGTAACAGGCCCGCATCAAAATATTGCACTTGCCACGCGCGCAGCCTGCTGCGCATGTCGGTGAGAATTTGTTGATAATCTGGATCTGCAGCCAGATTGCGAATTGAATATGAATCGTGCCACGTATCGTACAATTCTTCGACCGGCTTTGGCCGGAAGAAACGGCCCGTGATATGATTTGTCTTCCCTTGCTGATGATGCGCTTGCCAAGCGCTGGCGGCAGGTGCCCGCCAAAGATATGCCAGATACTGCCCACGCGGCACATACGGCATCATGTGCCGTATATAGAGGTAACGCTTGTCACGTATTGCGCGGGCTGCATCATATCGCTCGTCCATTCTCCCCCTGTAGGCAACGGCAAAGTCCCGAGGCGGATCCTGGCGCGGTCCGAGAAAAATGCGACCTTGCATTACATCTGGAATCTCAGCATCGGCTAGCGCAAGCCAAGTCTTGGGTAAGTCAACGAAGCTTACAACTCTTTCAACCGAATCGCCCGGACTTTCAGCCGGATAGAGCGCCTTAAAACGTCGTGGGATGCGAATGATCAAGGGGCAATGGATGCCCGAGTCAAGCAGAAATCGCTTACTACGGGGAAGTACTCCTCCGTGGTCCGAGTTATAGATCACGATTGTATTTTCGTGGAGGTCGGCAGCGCGTAAAGCGTCGAGATTTTTGCCAATCTGCGTATCCATTCTCCGGACCGCATCTTGGTACTTCGCATAATTTTTGCGGATCACGGGCAAATCAGGGTGGTAGGGTGCGAGCTTTACGTTTTCTGGTATATGGGTTGTCCCATCGACATTCCCATGCCCGCTGCTCTCGTGGGAATCGATTACGTTTACGATCGCAAAGAAGGGTTGGCGATTCGCGAGTGTTCGATAGTCGATAAAGCCATGATCATCCAGCGGTGTACTATCCCAGCATTCGTGGTCCGCACGTCCCCCAATGTTGTAGTCGGTTTTGTTGTGATTGATGCAGTAGTAGCCGGCTCGACGAAATAAATCGGCTGAATAGGGTATTTTCGCATGAGGAATCCGGTAGCGACTCCGCATCGGTTGAGTACCCATTGAGACGGCATGCACGCCGGTAATCCAGGTGCTTCGCTGAGGCCCACATACCGGGGTAGTGGCAAAGCAGTGCGTGTAACGGAAGCCTTCCTTGGCCAGTTGATCGAGTCGCGGCGTCTCTGCGTTCGGGTGTCCGTAGCAGCCGACCCATTGCACATTATTATCTTCCGATGTGATCCAAACGACATTCGGTACATCGGCCAGGACGGAAGAAGTCTGCAGCAGGGAAGTGATTACACAGAGGCTAAGAAGGCTAAGAGCGGAGCGATCGATCATAGTGATGCAAGTTAAATGCACGTGAAAACAAGGGCTATACGCATTGTCGACTCCGCTGCGCGTGCCGTCAAGCTTTGATTGCCCGCTACTTCACTGTTGCATCGATTGAACTGCAACTTCCACCTCAAGTCGCTCATGACTCACACCGCGAGAGATGCCCCGAATGGGTGCGGCGCGATTTGCATCGAGGCCGGAGGCCAGGCGAACATAATTTTCATTGGGACAACAGTGGTTGGCCGGATCAAAACCGACCCAGCCGAGATCACCGACATAGACTTCTGCCCAGGCGTGGCTTGCCTCATCAGGTGACAGCTTATCACTGGCCAACAAGTACCCACTGATATAGCGTGCAGGCAGTCCGACCACTCCACATGCGGAAATGAGCAGGTGGGCATAGTCCTGGCAAACCCCCCGCCCATTCTCGAGTGCTTGCCGCGCTGTGGTCGTCACGCTCGTGCTCGCGGTTTCGTAAGTCAGGGCATCGGATATGCGGTTGGCTAGGTCATGAAGTTTTTGAATTGATATTTGATCTTCGGGGTTACTGATGACTTCGTTTGTCATTTCAGTAATTGCTCGATCTGCCCGCGTTGCGTGGGTTTTTTGCAAATAAGACAAGGGATGAATCAATTCCTTGTGATCGCGCAATACCCCGTCCGTATCGGACGTTTCAACCACACCATTCACTCGAATCTCGACGATGTCAGATGGATTTTCGATGCTATGCGTTTGGACAATATTACCCGCACCGTCGATAATTTGAGTCCCCTCTGATCCCTCTGGCATTTCGACGTTCCAACTTTCAATCGTCTGTCCTGCATGAGAAGTCGGAAATAGCCGCATACTCTGCGTGATGCGCCGTATTGGCTCAGAATAACTATATCGGGTGGTGTGGGAGATATTTAATCGCATTGCATTGCTTAAAAATAGGAAGTTCGCATACTCTCACCGATCGCATCAATTTCAGCCACAAAATCGGTGAGGAATTCATGCAATCCCTGTTGAAAAATTTGATCGACGTCCATTGCGCTAGTCTTACTCTTAAGTTTTGCAACCATTTTCTGCGCTTCGCTTTGTCGTTGCAGTCTGTATTCCAGCCGATTGAAGTGACGGGTGGCGCGGTCCAAGCAGTGAAGCAAAGACCGTGGGCAGGCCACATTGAGAATTAAAAAGTGGGCTACTTTATGTGGAGTTTGCAGACCGCCGTATGCCCAACGGAACGCGCGATAAGCAGACATCGCCCTCAGAAGGGTGCTCCACTGGTAGTGGTCAACTTCACTACCGACTGCGGCTGGCGTAGGTAGAAGCACATAATACTTCACATCGAGCAGGCGCGCCGTATTATCTGCCCGTTCAATAAAATAGCCGAGATTAAGAAAATCATATCCTTCATCTTCAAGCTGTGTGCTTTCGATCGCCCCACGAATTAGGCTAACTCGATTTTTAGTCCAATCACATAAAGCGGGTAAATTTGCTGTATTATATTTTTCTTTTGCGAGCTGTTTTAGTTCTTGGTAGCCCGTGTTCATCACATCCCACACCTGCGTTGTGAGCGCCGTACGAACGGCGCGGGAGTTTTCGCGGGCATTGCTAACGCAGGAGGCAACCGAGTTCGGGTTATCCAGGTCGTGAAACAAATAATGTTCGATATGTTCCTGTTTTGGCGGCCCATATTTCTTTTTGTAACCAATGTCGGATCCTGAAACCGAAAGGATCGAAGACCATTCATTTTGATATCCGGTTCCGGCACTCGGCATCAAGGCAATGCGGTAGCCAACCTCCAAAAGGCGTGCAGTCAATTCCGCCCGCTCCAAATAGCGACTAATCCAGAAAAGATTTTGGGCAGTTCGGCTTAACATGACAAACGATATGGTTCTAAAGGGACTAACTCAGAGTTATTCAACAAGCACCCAAGTATCTTTCACTCCACCTCCCTGCGATGAATTCACCACGAGAGAGCCTTCCTTCATAGCGACTCGTGTAAGTCCTCCCGGGCAGACATAAGTCGATTTGCCCACCAGACAAAAAGGTCTTAGATCAACGTGCCGTGGTACCAATTGCTGCTCCACATAGGTGGGTGTTGTAGAAAGTGCCAGGGTGGGCTGCGCAATAAAATCTTCCGGTTCCGCTTTCAGTTCTTCGGTAAAGCGTTCGATCTGCTGTTTGGTAGAGGTAGGACCGACCAGCATGCCGTATCCACCTGATCCGTGAACACGTTTAATCACCAATTCTTCCACTCGATCTAGGACATATTTAAAATCCTCATCTTGGCCGCAGCGGTAGGTTGGCACATTGCTTAAAATCGGCTCTTCGCCCAAATAAAATCGGATCATTTCCGGTACATAGGTGTAGATTGCCTTATCGTCGGCTACTCCGACACCAGGCGCTGAGCAGATGGTAATCCCACCTGCACGATATGCGTTCATTAATCCCGGAACGCCTAGCATCGAATCACTGCGGAAGCAGAGCGGATCAATAAAATCATCATCCACGCGACGATAGAGTACATCGACGCGTTCCGGACCGCGAATGGTCCGCATATACACGAGGTCGCCATCCACAAATAGATCTTGACCTTCGACAAGTTCGACACCCATCATATCAGCAAGAAAACTATGCTCATAATAAGCACTGTTCATTGCCCCCGGAGTGAGCACTGCAATGTTCGGCTCCCCGTCACATTTCGCTGGTGCCACACTTAAAAGGGTCCGCCTGAGAATTTCCGGATAATCTTCAATCGGTGCCACTCGATTTTTTTGAAAGAGATCGGGAAACATACGCATCATGATCTCGCGATTTTCAAGCATGTACGAAACCCCGGAGGGGGTTCGGCAATTGTCCTCGAGCACAAAAAACTCGTCTGCTCCGGTGCGGACAATATCGGTCCCTATGATGTGCCCGAAAATCCCTTGGGGTGGATGAAATCCAACTGCCTCGTGTTCATAAGCCGGATTTTTATAGACCAGATGGGCCGGGATTTTTTCCGCCCGCACGATCTCACCCTTTCCGTACACATCTAATAGAAACGCATTGAGTGCGCGTGCCCTTTGTCGCACGCCACCTTCAATTTTTCGCCATTCGCGTGCTGTTAAAATTCGAGGCACCATATCGAATGGAATCAAACGTTCGGCATCATCGTTGGTTCCATAAGTAACAAATGTGATACCAATGCGACGAAAAAGTTTCTCCGCTTCTGAGTGTTTTATCGCTACCAGGTCAGCGGGCATCGATCGAACCCAATCGATCACCTGTCGATATGGCTCGCGCACCTCCTCATTGTCGAACATTTCGTTGAACACGGATCGACAGCCCCTTGCGGTGAAAAAAATTTGTTTGACAGCGTGGTGTATCACTCCAAGATATCCTGACTTTTCAGCTACGAACAGCGGGCAGGCAACTTGCTTTAGAAGGTTTTTAAAAGTTTTGCGATCGCTTGCACGCTTGAGCGAAGCGGATAAGCTAGGTGATTCCGCTGTTCGTTCATTCTTATAAGGAAACACGATGACTATTTTTCGCAGTCTGTTAATAGTGGTTAGTATTTTTCTGCTTCCCGTTGAGATGCAAATAATAAATGCGGACGAGCCTGTGCCCTATGGAGCGCCGATTGATCTGGCAACGGCAAAGAAAGTTATGGCTGCGGCGGAGGCCGAGGCGAAGAAGAACAACTGGCCGGTGGTGATTGCGATTGTTGATGCCGGGGGTCATTTAGTCTTGTTGGAAAGACTCGATAATACTCAGTGGGGGAGTGTAGAAATTGCACAGTTGAAGGCGCTCACGGCGGCGAAATTTCGTCGCCCCACACGCTTCTGGGAAGAGCGTATCGCTAAAGGTGGAATTGATCTGAAACTTTTAAAGATCAATGGGTTCCCCATGGAAGGTGGTTTACCAATCATTCATCAAGATAAGGTCGTCGGAGCAATAGGCGTGTCAGGTGTGACCTCAACCCAGGATGCACAAATTGGTCGAGCGGGAATTGCTGCGCTTGACGGGGGTTCGTCTTAGAACCTAATCTGAAGATCGGCGATGACCGGGTAGTGGTCAGAGGGAAACCGTCCCTGAACTGGCGATTCCAGCTTGTCGCACCCGAGCACTCGGACCTTACCTGCAACCAGCAACCAATCAATCCGCTTTTTTGTCTGCAGGCCCTCCCAGCCTCCATACGTGCCGGGGTAGGGGTCATTCGGCTCAATCACTTCCCATACATCAAGCAATGGTAATGTGCGACTATCGGTCAGCAATTTGTGCGGATCTGAGTCTGGTGCTGCATTGAAATCGCCTGCAAGTACGACGGCTTGTACCTTGTTTGCCCCTTGGTTGCGTTTTAGTTTTTCCAGCAACCAGGAGTGGATTAATTGGACACCTCTTTCTCGTAACATTGATTTTTTACCGCTGGGAAGGTGAACGTTGAGTACGAGTACCGAGGGGCCACCCTTTTTACCTTGGAGTACAACCCAAGTCACTTTTCTCGGGTATTGATCTCCCCAAGTGTTGCTACCGGGAGTGCTGGGTGAATCAGATAGCCAGAAATCCCCCTGCTCTTTGAGTTGTATTTGTTCGTTTTTGAACAGGAGGGATGTGCGCTCACCGAATCCAGTTGCATTGCGTCCCCGTCCAACAAATGTGAATTCAGGTAACCGCTTTTGCAGATCCTTTATCTGATCGATTTTATCTTCCTGTAAACAGACAACCTGGGCACCACTTTTTCTTATTTGCTCCGCAACCGCATTGGCCCGTTGTTTCCAGCGATTGCTGGCATCGCTTTTAAAATCGAAGCGAACATTGTAAGTCATTACGCGAAGTCGCAGCGATTTTTCGACTGCTTCGCCCAGATGGGGCGGGGAAAGCAAAAGACAAACAGCGATCCCGATCCACCATTTCACGGCACGGTTTCTGCTGAGGGATATCAATGGATAGTCACCAACTGCTTTTCTTGGATGCTCGAATAAGTTTCTATGGTTCCAGTGTAAAATAGGCTTACAGTCACCACAAGCAAAACAGGAGGCATTCCGTTTTGCCCCAATCACAGGCATAGGCAGATGTAATTGCAGATAGAGAAATCCATTGCCGGTTGTGCTAGGATAGAGTTTCGGCTCGGGTCTAACCTGTTTCGACTGTTAGGGTGTGAAGAGTCATGGTCTGCAGCGAGGAATAAAGGATGAATTTCGACGGTTTTTTTCGACAGATTGGGGAATTTGATCTCGAAGCACCCCGAAAAAAAATTCTGGAACTTACTGAGGAAGACTGGAACTCAGAGGCTTGGAGACAAAAAACATATCCGGTTCATCAACAGACGCAAACTATTTCACTTATCTTTGACAAAGATTTTCGTCATCAAGACCCCACAGTCCATCCACGGTTTGAGCAATTTAAAGATTCGCTGTCGCCCGCATTGCAACAAGTTGCCAATTATTTCAATCAGATGCCCATTACAAAGGAAACGAAGGCAACCCATGGAGAGGGTTTCTTTGTGCGTCTGATCATTGTGAAACTGCGGGATGATGGAATTGTCCACCCACATGGAGACGGCGGTTTTTCTTTAATGCATTCTCATCGGATACACATGCCGGTGTTTGTCGACGGAGAAGTGCTGTTTAAAATTGGTCCAGAGTGTCGTACCCTGCCGGCAGGAACCATTTGGGAAATTAACAACAAGTGTGTGCATGCAGTAAAAAACATGTCAGGCAAGCCGCGAATCCACGTGATTGCCGATTGGGTGATCCCGGGTGAGCGATGTTGCTGCGGTCAGCGTTTAAGACCCGACGGCATGTGCAGCCCTGAATCATGCCATGAAACCGACAACATGCGAATGCGATGTTCGTGTCTGGATGCGAATGTTTGAATGGTCGGGCCGAGTACCGAACCTTGTTTGCGATGTTTGTCATTGGGGCAATGACGCGTTGGGAATGCGATGTCTCATGATTCGCTTCCAAAGGGGCGGGACCATCGCGATCCAGAAGCAACCATAATATCCGCTCGGCAAAGTCGGCGCATCCGCATAAGGCTGCAACTTCCAGAATGGGTCACTCGCTCGCATGTGATGGGCTGGATGTCGAGTCAGCTCCAGTAGTGTCCAACGCGACCATCTTTCCTCCGACTGCCAGGAATGAAATTCAGTCTGCCGCTCTTCTGCTGCACGACTCAACCCATAGTGCCGAATGTAGTTGATATATTCGAGCAGGAATACGGCAAACAACGCCTGGAGCAGAAAGGCAGCCGTACCCCACGGACCCAGGGCAGCATACAAGGCAGCGAGAAAAATGACCTGCGCGATCAATCCTCCGTAGATTGGATTGAGAAAGCGGTTTTGTGATTTGCGACGTTGCACGGCAACGGCATCTTGAAATTGGGCTGGGATCGTGCGGGCGATAAACTGCCAAAGCGACTCATCAGCCCGTGCACTTGCAGGGTCGTTATCTGTGGCTACGTATTTATGGTGCGTGAAGTTATGCTCCGTGGTGAAGTGCAAGTAAAGTACTCCGAGCAGGTTGAACCGACCAATCCACCAACCTAGTGAGCGAGGTCTCTTGTGGCCCAGTTCGTGTGCGACAATGATTCCCGAGGCTCCTGAGCAGAGCCCGGTGCTCAATGCCGCTATCCATGTCGTCCATTCGGGGCCATCGACCGTTGCCCGATAAACGAGCGAAGCGATGGCTGCAGTCTGCAATATCGCATGAATGTAGAGTAGTGCTTCGAAAGGGCGACCATTTTCGTGCGGAGGTTTCGGTGTCTTGTCCCGACCAAGGATAAAGTCCATCATCGGACCGAGAATAAGCATGTAGATCACACCTGATGTCACCCAATAGCCACCGGTCATATTGGCTGCGATCACGACACACGGGTTGAGCAGTCCGAGCAGATGCCAAGCCCAGGATTCCGGTTGCCGTTCAAGGTTGTGATCCATAGAAATTACCAAGACCTAGAGAATTTCGCGGTGCTGCATACCGGTAACGTTTTACCCAACTTAGACCACTTTAGTCGACTAACCTGAGAAAACTAGCATGTCATGTTTTTGGCGGAAGATGCCGATTATTACTATGGTTATGTCCGAATAACGCGGGAGATTGGAAGTCATAAAGTCAGGCCGCCATTGCTTGTTGGTTTGTTTTGTTCTAGTGTGAAATGTAAGCGATGCGTCTCAATTTTTACCCCTGCAACTGATTGCTTTGTTCCGTTTGGATGAAAAGAATAATCTCTACCATCGTACTTCTCTACGCGGTAAGCGACGCTTCGTTGGCTGCATCTGGAAGTAATCAGCCCAAGTCGTCATCCAGGCGGTTTCTGGAGAGAACCGGAGCAACCGATTTTCGATCTTCGGGCCGACCTGTGGGTTCTGCGCAGAGAGGGTCAAAGAATAATTCGGGTCGCCAGGCAATGAATCGCAGGCCAAGCAGTCCTTCCCCGTCGCGCAACGCGTTTAGCCGTCCGCTTCGAGTTTCAGGTAGCCCCGGTCGGGTTTCAGGACAAAACGGAAACATCTCAGGAAATCGCCTTCGAGTTTCCGGATCTCAACCGAACCGCACCAACATTAGTGTGCCGCGTTCCGGTGTCAGATCGCGGTAACGTATTACAAGAGCGGAGGGCAGGGGACTCGAACCCCCAACCCCTTGCGGGGCACCTGATTTCGAGTCAGGCTGCTAGCCAATTCGCGTACCCTCCGTTGAGCGTGTGTCTGCTCAAATCGATCTGCCGACCCCTCCAATGTACGTCTGGTCAGAATGTCGGGCAATACTCCTGCAATCGCTTTGGAAGCAAGAATCGCTACAAGCGGTACGTGCCGTCGCACGCAGCCGGTATGATCGCGCAAAGTGTTCTCAGCGGGTGCCGCTGGTGTTGGCTGTAAAGCTCATTCCCAAGGAGACGGTTCTACGCATCCTGCCCCGTATGCAGCGGGATGATAAATAGTTGTAAATTCCACCGGGCAGAGGTCGATGCAGAACGTGCGGCCGAATGTCGCACTGCTGCCCCCGCGAAGGGATGCTCAAGGAGGCACGGTCCACGGACGGGCCAGATAACAAAATGCAACCGAAGGAGCTTCCTGATGCCAAAAAATATTTATCGCATCGTTACCCGTGGGGCCGATGGTGAAATCCAGACTCGAGATTTTGATCAGGCCGAACCAATTCTTAAGATGCATACCCAACTCGGTGTCGATGACTGCAGCACCGATTTGGCCCTTCGTGGCATGCCTGTCTTTCGTGGTCTGGTGGGCCCCATGCCAGAAGGCAAGCATATCGTTCGCTATGAATCTCCGGAAGTCTTTGAGTCGTTGACGAAGGAGTGGGGAAGCGATAGCCCGGTTGGTCGTAAAACCAAACGCCGTACCGCGAAGTAGGCCAGCGAGTTAATTTGCGCTGCCCACCCATCGGTCAACGAGTAGAACTTCCGCGCCAGGCCGAACCGTATCGTGGCGGGTCATTTTCTATCCGGTGAACGCCGCCAATGGCACCTCGTCCGGAAACCGTGGTGGTTGCCTGCCTACCGCCCCCGTGAACCGGAGTTCGATGCACAACCTCCTCTTCGACATAGCGATGCGTCGTGACGGGAACCTGGTAAGTCTGTTTTTCGGGGACTAGATCACGGCGTGTGACTTGTCGCTGTGTCTGCTCGGTTCGTGTCTCCCACCGCGTCTCCGGAACTAGATGATAGCCGACATATGGGGTTTTGAAGGGGTTCAATACATCGTGCCATCGACCTTCCCAGCGATAAGTCGTCACAGGCGTATAGTTCAATTGCGTATGCGGCTCATAGCTGGTGGATATCTTTTCGCGATAGACTGTTTTTTCTCTCTGCTCCATTCTTTTTTCAACCACAGGGCGACGTACCGTGCTGCGCGTTTCCTTATAGGTGACACCGTTCTCCGTGTAATAACGGACAGAGGGCTGAGCATCTGCACGAGCAATGCAGCTGAGGCAGAGAACGCCTATGCTAAAGCAGGAAATCGGGTACAACGCCCCGCGACGCATCCTTGCTCGCATGACTGGCCTCCCTTCGCTTGTTGACCACCTCTCTTATCGGACAAAGAAGCGTGGGGCCTTTAGCCAAGACGGGTAATACGGGTCGCATTTTAGATAAAAGTTTTGGTTCACCCACATTGAGTTTTGGCTTGGGTACCTCAGTTGCCCGCCGGAATTCGATCCAATGGTCGGGGTCGACGACCTGCCAACGTCTTAGGTTTCAAATGCATATTCCTAGTTGCCACCGTCGGATCACCTTCGGCCAGGATCGCCGCATCCATTGCCTGCAGATCATGAACCCAAACTCGCATTTGCATATTGCCACTCCCGCGAGAACTACGGAATGCACGCGTCGGTGCCAGCGGGCCTAAGAATGGAGGCGCGATCCGCACTCGGCTCTGCCGCGTCCCAGAGACGCCACCGAGCGAAATGCTTCCGCGATCTGGAATGACCACCGTGGTCCGAACTCCGCGTTGCTGAAAGGCTGGCAACTGAATGGTCTGCGCGGGAGAGACTTCCGCATTCAGACCAATAAACATCCAAAGCAGGCCGACAGTTGCTGAGCAGGTCGCTGAGTTCCGGTCCCTCAATCGCATACGCATGACGCACATGAGGAATTCTCCTTTGGCGATAGTCTTAAAGCATTCGTACCACGCATTGTAGCGATCCGGGAAGAAAAAACACAAGAAAATGAGTTGTGATATTCCTTGTTGAGACGATCGCCTTTACAGAGGTTCCCACCTCCTATGGACTTTTGACAATTCGCCCGGTGCTAGCGAAAGTTATCATCAGGTGGTCCAAGTGCTGTTATCTCTGATGGAGAGTTGGTATTCTTATATACATATCCGAAGTGCACGGCGGTTGGTCCGACCTCGCACGAGAAAACCGATTTTTTAGTCCCTCTCTGGAGTCCACCCCCCTGGGAGAAAATAGGAGCAAATCGATGAAGAGTTTAGTCAGATGTGGCCTGTTGATCGCGGTGATCGCTTCGGCCGTAATGTTCGCGGCACCCGAACGGTCGGAAGCACGCCGCTATTATTCTTACTATCCAGCGTATCCCGCTTATGGCCCGGTTTATACGGCTTACTATCCGCAGCGTGTTGTTTATCCTCGACGCGTTGTTTATCCGCGGCGTGTAGCCTACTACGGAGCACCGGTCGTTTATCCTGCCCCGGTTTACTATGCCCCGGCACCGGCGCCTTGCTGCTGCAACTAAATTGCGACAGTTTGCGTACGGAAAAAAACAGTTTGCTGCGTTCTTGAAGCCGCTGCTGGGTCCATCCGGCGGCGGCTTTTTCATGCGCGGCCTCGGAATGTACTGCCAGATCCTGCAAGAACGGCGTTGATTGCTGCACGTCCAATGTACCGCTAAAATCGAAAGTCAGTCCGGCGTTTGACCAACGAACGAATGTACCATGGCAAAACAGTTCGACCCTTATCACAAGTGGCTCGGTATTGCTCCGGAAGAGCGTTTACCAACCCACTATCGATTACTCGGATTGAATCTCTTCGAGTCTGACCCTGATGTAATTGAAGCAGCTGCAGATCGGCAGATGACTTACCTGCAGGAAGTCTCGCAGGGTAGCGAGTTGGAACAGGCTCAGAAACTGCTGACTGAGGTCGCTGAGGCCCGCCTCTGCCTTTTAAATGTCGAAAAAAAAGCGGCCTACGATTCCAAGCTGCGTGAGCGACTGAGAGCTATTGAAGGAGGCGAGCGATTGCGTCAGCAGTCTAAATCTGCGGCCGTATCGACTCAACCAAAATCTCAGACCAAGTCGGCAAACCCAAGCGATAATTCCCGGCTCTCATCCCGTAAAAAAAAGCCGACTGCATCCTCGACCGCAGCGCGGCAGTCGAAAACACAAAAACAGAGGCAGAGCCAACAACCGGCTGCCGCCGCAGATGCAGCGCAAAAATCGGCACCTGCGAGCCAAGACGGCAATCGGAGTAAGGTATACATCGCGCTCGCTGTTGCCGCCGTGCTGCTTTTTGTCGCGGTGGCTTTTTTTCTTCTCCGTG
>JAYZMM010000028.1:0-21676 GCA_036153155.1 Planctomycetota bacterium | reverse complement strand
TTTGTTGTGTCTTTAATGATTCAATGATTTGACGGATCGTTTCTTTCAACAACGGTTCGCCGCCAAACCGCATTCCGAGGTTCTGAATCTTTTGCGTTTCAATCGTGTTTCGTGGTTGTTTCGGCTTGCCCGAAATCTCACTCGTGCTTCCCACAATCTCGGCGACCATCTTTGCGATATCAAATTCAGAGATAAAGCGGTCGCAGCAGTTGTAGATCTGGCCATTGATTTCCGGTGCGGTAAGTAGGATGGAAATGGCTTTTGCCACATCTGCCGCATGTACTTCCTTACCACCACCCGTACACGTGACCGATTGGCCGCGGACAATCTTTTCAATCAGCGGAAACCATTTGCTGTTTTCAGGAGGGGTGTTCAGCCCATAGATTCCCGTGGGTCGCAGTCCGCAGATCGCGTGACCGCTTCCGCCGAAACTCTGGACAAACTGCTCTAAGGCTGCTTTATGTGCACCATAGTGGGTACGCGGTGTGGTGGGGTGGTTTTCATCGAGCGGTCGATCCTCCAAGATCTGTTCATGTACAGCACACGTCGAAATAAAAATAACACGGCAATCGTTGGCACTCAGGGCCGCCTCAAAAAGGCGAAGGCTGCCAAGCAGGTTGGTCTCGGCGAAGGTTGCTAGGTCTCCCTCGCTGCCTCGAAAGCTTCCAGATCCAGGCATCCGATACAGGGCAGCATGGACTAGGGCATCGCATCCGGAAACCAGTGTGGCATGCGAATTAGATTGGAGTAAATCGCCCTCGATCCAATCTATTGCGGGATGCGGATCGGGTGGCTGTGTGCTAGTTTTTTTTCTCCACCAGCAGCGACACGTATGGCCTGCTGCCAAAAGTTCTTGCACGATATAGCGGCCTAGAAATCCTGTCGCACCCGTCACAGCGATCCGCATAAATTCATACCTCTTCGGTCTTCATGGACGCCAGACCGTCGGTTGGCGAGGCCGCATCTTTTCTGTTTATAGGAGTCAATCATGGCACATGACAGAAGAGTTTGCCAGACGACTATGTCCAGTATCCACGCAATCTAACAAGGCTTTTCGAGGAGGTGCCCTTGACCGACGACGCTATAAGGGTTTTTCTTTATTCCCATCGCGATCAAACCTTTAGCTCAGTTTCGGGAGATAACGATGACATCCGTTGATCCTATTGTTGCAGCTGGAATTATCATTACCCTCGCTGCCATCTTCGCCTACGCGAATGAGCGATGGTTGCAATTTCCAGAAACCATTGGATTGATGGTTGTCGCCATGCTGATCACCCTGCTATTGGTGCTCGTTGGTCTTTTTAATCCACGGATGGTTGAGCTTGCTCGTGAATTTGTAGAACAGATCGACTTTAATGCGACACTTATGCACGGAATGTTGGGGTTTTTGTTGTTTGCGGGTGCACTCCACGTAAAGCTGGATGATCTGGCCGAACAAAAGTGGGTGGTCACCATCACGGCAACAATCGGTGTGATCGGTTCGACACTCCTGGTCGGAATTCTGACGCACTATATCCTTTCTGCTCTCGGGATTTCGATGGCATGGCCTGTCTGTTTGCTTTTCGGAGCACTCATTTCTCCCACGGACCCAATTTCCGTTCTGGGAATAATGAAAAAAATTGGTGCGCCAAAGAGTCTGGCCACCAAGATCTCCGGCGAATCCTTATTCAATGACGGCGTGGGAGTCGTTGTCTTTCTTGTTGTGCTCGATGCCGCATCTGGTGCGAGTGATGTATCCGTCGGACAAATCGGCTGGTTGTTGCTGCAGGAAGTGGGTGGCGGCGTGCTTTTGGGTTTCCTGCTCGGAGGCATCGCCTTTTATTTACACCGCACAGTGGAGAGTGTGCATGTCGAATTGCTGATCTCTTTGGCAGTCGTCGCCGGCGGATATCCCCTGGCGCTCGCGCTGCATTGCTCAGGACCGATCGCAATGGTGGTCGCCGGTCTATTGATTGGAAACCCGGGAAGACGTCATGCGATGGGTGAAAGTGTTCGGGCACAAGTCGATACTTTGTGGGAGATGATCGACGAAATTCTCAATGCAATTCTTTTTGTGCTACTTGGGCTCGAGGTGATCGTGCTTGCCTGGCGCCAGGAATTTTTACTTGCAGGTCTGATTATGATTCCGGTGGTACTGTTTGCCCGTTTTGTGACGGTGGGTGCCGCGGTAACCACCTTGCGCCGCTTTCGTGTATTCAGCCCGCGTGTGATCCGGATTCTTACGTGGGGTGGTTTGCGAGGTGGGATCTCCGTTGCTCTTGCACTGTCGATTCCGATGACAATCGAAGCGATGGATCAAACAACGACATTTCCCGCACGAAATTTGATTTTAGTGATGACCTATGTGGTGGTCGTGTTCTCAATCGTTGTTCAGGGCCTCACAATCGGCCCTTACATCCGTCGATCACTTTCAATTCCGTCCCAATCGTGATACGTCATCGGGTCTTTTTCCGTCGTGGACGATCAAGCGATACTCGAGTTTTAATGTTTGGTCTTTGGCGATCTTCACCGGACCTTCGGCCACGATACAAGGGTTGATCATTGCAATGGAAGTCAGATTATGCCAACGCGTGGGTGGATTACTTGAGGGATTCACCACCGCAATGCCGGCTGTCGGTCCGTCATTGAGGGTAAACGTGTAATCGTAAAAGGGGGCATTCGGCCAATCGGTCTCTGGCTTGAGGTGATGGGGTTTTGGTTGCTGCACCTCACCTTTCGGATCAAAAAAGGTACGTTTCCCATCTTGTCGACTTTTTACACAAAATCCGCCGAAGGCAGATTGATCCAGCGTCATGTTCTCGGATGGCGTGAGTCGGTATTTCAGATCGATCAGAAATGTTCCGTCTTTTTCCCGAGTGGTGATTATCAGTTGTTCATCGACCACCTTGCGATGATCAATTTTCCAGTCATTTTTGATCATCATGGTGCCAAATTCCGGATTGCTTTCCAGAAGGCTGATTTCGCGATTGATGATTTTTCGTTTTTCAGTTGGCGCCATTTCCCCCCATCCCCAGAAGTCGGCCCGATCTGCAAATTCCATCGCATGCCAAGCCAGAAAAACTCCTCGATGGTGGCGGTGATCTCCAGGCGCAAGATCGACCACGCGGACACCTTTGGGTGTGAACAGAGGATAAAGACAGCAGGTACTATTTGCGGAGAGATTCGTTCCTTCCGGTTTTTGCGTCATATATTGAAACACGATGCGACCATCGGGCGTCAAAAGATTTTTACCGTGCGCTGACTGTTCGAGGCGAAATGATGCCGCCTGTTCACCAAATATAAAAGCG
Organism: Planctomycetota bacterium; assembly: GCA_036153155.1. Lineage (GTDB taxonomy): Bacteria > Planctomycetota > Planctomycetia > Pirellulales > UBA7805 > UBA7805. The sequence continues at coordinate 18,389 of JAYZMM010000028.1, read as the reverse complement.
GGCATCCACAGCATCATGCATATTGCTACCAGGCATCTTCGAATTTGCCGCCAGTTGTTCAACATTTTGATGTCCTCATCCCTTGATTCTAAATTGTCTATTCACGTAGATCTGATTCTGAATCGATCACGTCATCCGCATAGTCGGGTGGAAAGGGTCCGCTTCCTTGTAGGCCCTGTTCGATTGCTTCGATTTCACTTTTGCCTGTCTCTCCACTCTCGGTTCCGTCTGTTTGAAATTTTTGTATCCACGCCTGAACCTCTTCCGATGATTGTGGAACCTGAGGCTTGTCTACCGCGGTGTTTGTCGTCTCGATTTTCCTCTGGCACATGCGAGCATACCACACCTCGCTGTCAATCGCTTCTGCCCGACGTTTCTTTGCTGCTCGCTGGATACGATGGTCGCTCGATACCACTGTCAAGCTGCGAGGGGAAGAGCATGCCAGAATGAGTTCCTCAATAAGAGTGTCTGCGCTATCGTAACCAGCCGCGAAGCGAATCGTCATTCCTTCCTCGACCAAGCTGCGCGGTAATCCTCGCGGGGCGTCCGGCCCTGCATCAAAAACGACGGTGGTGCGGTGTAATGCCTCGGCGGACAGTGCTGCAACCAGGAATCGAATCAATACCCCCCGCGCACCTTCGAGATTCTGAGGACCGCGGCGTGGCGCATGAATACCGACTGCATGCAGCAGGTTGTAGCCATCGATAATCAAGTCCATTGTGTTCCCTGCCTCTGCGAGGCGTCAGCGATTCCTTTCGAATTTGATGACCCCAGACACAATGACGGTACTCGCTCGGCCATAGAGTGTTTCGCCCATGTAGGGTGAATTGCTACTTTTCGAGAAGAACGCATCAGGTTCGACGGTCCAAGTGGCATCAGGGTCAATGATCGTCACATCGGCGTCTGCACCAATTTTGAGCGTCCCTTTCGGAATTCCTAGAACGCGAGCGGGTCGAATAGTCATCTTTTCCAAGGCCGTAAGCCAATCCAGATGTCCAGGTCGGATCAACTTCGTGACGACCACCGAGAGCGTGGTCTCTAGAGCAATCACACCGAACGGTGCTTGGTCTAGTTCCCGCATTTTCTTCTCGATTGCCTGTGGTTGGTGATCCGATGCAATTACATCCAGCGTGCCATCCTTAAGACCTGCGATGCACGCCTCGAGGTGCATCTGCCCCCTCAGTGGCGGGTTCATTTTTTTGTTTGAATCGAATGAGCGAAGTGCTTCATCAGTAAGGCTGAAATGTTGAGGGCTTACCTCGGCCGTGAGCCTCACGCCACGTGCTTTGGCTCGTCGAATAAGTTCAATACTGCCTGCCGTCGAGATATGCATCAGATGAATGCGCCCACCGGTCGACTCTGCGAGCAAGATATCGCGACCGGTCATCACGGACTCTGCGTCAGCAGGCATCCCGGGCAGGGCGAGGACCGTCGAGACCAGACCCTCGTGCATTACACCATCACCGCTTAATTCGCGCACTTCGGGGTGACTCAACAAAGGTTTGTCGAACATCAGAAGATATTCCAAAGCGCGACGCATCAACTCGGGATTAGAGATAGGTGAACAGGCATCGCTAAACGCGATAGCACCCGCATCAACCAGTGTGCCCATTTCGGAGAGTTCTTCCCCGCGTCTACTTTTACTGACGCACGCGATCGGATAGACGTGGCAATGATTCGCGTCGGCTGCCTGTTGTTTGACAAACTGCACGGTACCCTGCGAATCAATGGGAGGATTCGTGTTGGGTGCGCACGCGATCGACGTAAATCCACCTGCAATCGCTGCATGGGTGCCGGTTTGAATCGTTTCGTCATCTTCCCCCCCGGGTTCGCCGAGGTATGCGTGCATATCGATCAGGCCAGGGGCAACAATCTTTCCATCGGCATCGATGTGGGTAATCGAACCATTGATCGACGTTTCGTCGGTTGCGATGTCGAAAGCAGCTATTTTCCCATTTTCGATCAGTAGGTTCGTGACACGATCCATATCCTGAGAAGGATCGATCACGCGTCCATGAGTGATCAGTAGGCTCGACATACTTTGCTCCCAGAGGATAACTGCAACAGTGAAGAAGCGAAATCGGAATCGCTTCTCCCCATCTTCGATGCGTCAAAGATCATTGTGCGGCCTCGTGCGTGAGGTATAGCACCGCCATCCGAATTGCCAATCCGTTGGTAACTTGATGCAGGATTACCGAGTGCGGTCCATCGGCAACTTCCGGTGTGACTTCGGTCCCGCGATTGATCGGACCGGGGGCCATAATGAGGATGTCCTCTTTAGCCCGCGCCATCCGCTCTCCCGTCATTGCGTAGAGCAGAGCATACTCACGCACCGAGGGAAAAGGCCGTGTGATTTGCCGCTCGAATTGTATTCGCAAGAGATTGAGTACATCACATCGAGGAAGTATTGCATCGAGGCTATAGGCAACTTCGACACCCAATTCCTCCCACCTTCGGGAAACCAGCGTCGAGGGGCCACAAACAATGACATGCGCGCCAAGTTTTTTTAACCCCCAGATGTTGGAGCGTGCGGTGCGACTATGTGAAATATCACCGATCAATGCGACCGTAAGTCCCTTAATGTTTTCGCGGTGCTCCCGAATTGTCATGATGTCGAGCAGGCCTTGTGTGGGGTGCTCATGCGCCCCGTCCCCAGCATTGATTACACTGCAATCAATATTCTGTGCAAGCAATTGTGGCGTTCCAGGCGTGCGATGCCGCATGACTACCGTATCCACATTCATGGCCTCAATGTTTTTGGCCGTATCGATAAAAGTTTCGCCTTTCGAGAGGCTGCTTCCTCCGGCAGAAAAGTCGATTACGTCTGCGCCTAATCGACGGGCTGCCAAAGAAAAGCTTGTCCGTGTGCGGGTCGAGTTCTCGAAGAACAAATTCGCAATCGTGGTGCCCTGTAAGAGATCAATTTTTTCAGCACACCCGCCGGTCTTCTCTTTAAGCTGCTGGGCGGTATCAAGAATCGTTGTGATTTCCTCAGCAGAGAGGTGCTCCAGGCCCAAAAGATCAGCCCGGGTCCAGTTGTTGATGGCTAGCGAATTGTCCATAACCGGTGCGTGCATCGCAGTCTCTTTACCCCAAACTGGGGAACTAGGATTTGAACCTAGACTAAGTGATTCAGAGTCACTCGTGCTACCGTTACACTATTCCCCATCTCCCCATCCTCGAGATCCCCGAGGGATCGTTTCTCCGACTTGGCCTGCCTGCCCAGCGTTCGGCCAAGCACTGCAATCTCACGAAATGATTAGGTCGACCGATGACCCATGAAGGGAAACCGCTTCCGTCACGAGCGTGCTGCTCCCTCCGGAAGACAACCGTGCCCTTAACAAAATAACCTAGGTCGACCCCGATACCGCGTCAAGGGTCGGCCCGTTTTATCCGTTCTTTTGGACACGTATTCTGGCACTGCACTGAGCGAGCGTATCGGGACAACACTTGCCTTTCGGCTGCTTCCCCCCTGGCGTCCACTTCCATAAAATGACGTCTTGAATTGGGAGTGTGATCGATGATTCGTGTCTTCGATTTTTTCACGCATATTTCATCTCGGTGACGGTGAGTGTATCGATGTCTGCAGGAAGTCTGATCATTACCGTCGGTCCCGGCATGGGACAAAAGTTCGAGCTTAACAAGCCGAAGATGGTCATGGGCCGTCACCCAGATTGCGAAATTAAGATCGATGCTGGCGCGGTTAGTCGTCAGCATGCGCAGATCATTCTTGCGGATGATAATTTCTACATCGAAGACTTGAAAAGTCGAAATGGCACGTTTGTCAATGATCGGCGGATCGAGGGCCGACAAATACTTAGGCACGCAGACAGTTTGCGAATTTGCGACGTAGGGTTTCGCTTTGAAGATAGTGATTTTCTAAAAAAGCAGGCTGCGACAGCTCGCGACACTGGATTCGCGATCGATCTCGGGTCATCACAATCGGTCGTGATCGATGACGATCGCGATGCCCCGAGTGGCTCAAAGGTGATGACCAAAATTGAGGTGTCCGATACAGCACGGATGCGACTCGATACGAATCCAATTACAAAACTAAAGGCTGTGCTCGAGATCACACGCAGTTTGGGTAAATCACTTTCGCTGGATGAAGTGCTACCAAAAGTTCTTGACAGTCTGTTTACGATTTTCCCACAGGCGGATCGCGGGTTTATTGTCCTAGCAGAGGGGGAGGATGAGCGTCGACTCATTCCCAAAGCGGTCAAGTTTCGTCGACCCGATGACGATGATGAAATTCGCATCAGCCGTACGATTGTTGACGGAGTCATGTCGAGTAAAGAAGCCGTTCTGTCGGCCGATGCAGCCACCGACAGTCGATTTCAAATGAGCCAGAGTGTTGCTGATTTCCGCATCCGCTCGATGATGTGTGCGCCGCTGCTCGACAGTGAAGGTAACCCGCTCGGCGTGATTCAGATTGACACCCTCAATCAAACAGCCCGATTCCGTGATGATGATCTGGAAGTGCTCGGCGGGGTTGCGGCGCCTGCTGGCTTGGCAGTCGAGAACGCGCAATTACACGAAGATCAGCTCAAACAGCAAGTTTTGCAGCGAGATCTTCAGATGGCACGACGGGTTCAACTTGGATTTTTACCCTCTTCACCGCCAGAAATTCAGGGTTACCATTTTTTTGATTACTATGACTCTGCCTATGAAGTGGGCGGAGATTATCACGACTACATCGAACTGCCCGATGGCCGTATGGCCATCATCGTGGCTGACGTTTCCGGGAAAGGGATTTCGGCGGCCCTGCTGACGGCAAAGCTGTCGGCCGAGATGCGATTTTGTCTGGCGACAGAGTCTGACCCGGCTGCGGCGGTGTCCAAGCTCAACTATGTATTTAGTCAGGGTGGCTGGGAGGATCGTTTTGTGACCATGATTCTTATGGTCCTCCATCCACCAAGTGGCGAAGTAACGCTTGTGAACGCTGGCCACATGCCACCGTTGGTCCGGCTCGGCACGCAGCCCGTGCAAATGCCCGGATCCGAAAAAGCAGGTCTTCCCATAGGGGTTACCGAAGATTTCGAGTACGAGTCTTACCCGATAACCCTAGGGCCAGGAGACAGTCTTGCCGCCTTCACCGATGGTTTCAGCGAGGCCATGAATGAGGACGAGGAGTTATATGGGATGGAGCAGTTGGAATCGCGTTTTTCCGATCCGGTTACGAGCGTTGCCGATCTGGGCCGACATATTCTTGAGGATGTGAAACGGCACGTCGCGGGACACCCGCAAAGCGATGATATGTGCCTGGTGTGTGTCGGGCGTGATGGAACGCCAAGCTAGTTGGAGCCGTGCATTATCCAAGCTGCACTAGGATCATGTTCGCGTTCCGCTTTTCCGTTGCCCTCGATTAGCAACAGCCGCTATCAGATTCACAGCAATTGTCTGGTGGTAATACTGTAAGCGAGGCGTCGCGTTCGGCGTTCGATTGTTGATCTCGTTTGCCCCGTATCTGTGAGAATTGTCCCCGATAGGGTGGCCGGGAAAGCGTGGCGAACATTTTTTCAGAAACATCCGTGCGGAGGCCCCGCTCGAACTGATGGCCGTGTTCATCAACGACGGTTTTCCATGGACCATGGTAAAGCACCGTGTGCTCACAAGCCGAGTCAGAATCAGTGAGTTCTTTGAATGCCTGCACGGTTACGCTGCGGAATTCAATGCCTTCCACAATCGCCCAGGGATCGGCCTGTCGTCGAAGAATCTCTATGCCGTAAAAGCGAGCCTGCTGAAATGCCTCAAGCAAATTATTTTCTACAAAAGCCCCGCTGATGCATCCACTCCAAAGAGCAGGATCATTTTTCAGGTGTTGCGGAACACTGCGATCACTCACAATGTCGCTAATTACTACGCGACCACCCGGGCGAAGGACCCGAGCTATCTCTGCAAACATCTGTTTTCGGTCTGCCGGATCGACCAGATTGAGTACGCAGTTGGAAACGACGACATCAATGGAATTGCTCGCAATCAGCGGCTCTTTATCTCGTTGTTCTTCCAACCATCGAGATGCCCGATCCCAGTCAGTCGTGCTCCGGATCGGATATTCTGCCAGGAATGTTTGAAATGCGCTCCCATCGGTTGCAAGATCCTGGATGTTGCCCCGTAGGAATGAAGTGTTGTGCCAACCAACCTGATCACCAATCTGTTTTTGGTAACGACGAGCCAGCGCAAGCATCTCCTCATTTTGATCAATGCCGATGACACTTCCCTCGGGACCGACCACCTGGGAGAGTATATAGCAGATCTTTCCTCCGCCCGATCCGAGATCAAGCACTGTCTCGCCGACGTTGACATATTCGGACGGATTGCCACACCCGTAATCGCGATCGATTAACTCTTGCGGAAGCACCTGCAGATATTTGCCCTCGTACTGAACGGGGCAACAGAGCGAGGGCTCTTTTTCGATTGCAGCCGCGGTGTAACGTTGCCGCACGGTACGCTCAATATCAAGATCTGCTGTGTATTTGTTCATTTTTCCAACCACGTGCCCGAAAAATTTAATGCAATGTTTAACGCTCATCATAGTGAACGCCTGCCAACGTGTCACGGCATCTATGCAAGCCTGCCGCACGTGAACGAGTGTGTACGTAGCGGTACACAGCATTGCCAGGACGGCTGCGGGCAGATAGACGGTTGGATAGCGTGGGGTGCAGAGATTAATTGTTGATGGGAAGAATGCCCGAAAAATCATCGTCCCGTCGTTCCCATTCACGGCGAACTTCACCGAGTCCATACACGCACAACTCAAACTCTCGACTCAACCGTCGCAAAACTTCGTTTTGGGGTTTTTGCTCGTCACCGGGAAAGGTGCTTGCGATATAGTAGGCGCGTTTCCCTTGCTCGCAATAGTCCAAGAAATAATCTTTACGCTCGGAACTTTGCATTTGCCGTAACGATTCCGGATACAAGCCTGTCCAAAACAGGGTAAAATCGCCAACGTGTTGATGCAGGTCCCGGCGTGCTTCGCCGATTCTCTCTTGCCCTTCAAGCATCATGCTAGCCACTTCTTCGAGCGGGCGTCCTGCAAGATCGCGGAGATTATAAACCGCATCATTGCGGAGAAATCGAATCAACAGACTCGCGACGTAGTCGATCAGTGGTGGGTCGGCAACACCGAGTTGAGCTACGAAAGCGTGTTCCGTGAGACCGGAAAAAAATCGTCCGAGCGTTTGCTGAGGCGTGGGTGTCATGCGAATGCAACCTCCCGAATGCGCCATGTATTGGTATAGACTTTAAATCGTCACATAATCAAACGATTCTTTTATTAATTTATCCGAGCGGCTTTTTTTCAGTCAATAAAAAACCAAATTTAGATCAATGTAAATTTTAGAAACAGTTTTAAGATAAGTACTTGCGCGAAAACTTAGAATTCTTCCCCGTGACCCTGGCTGAGACAGTTTTGCCGGCAATGATGTCAATCGAAGCGGCCAGCTGTGTGTGATTCAAGAACAATGGACTAGCAGGTTACTAACAGGTCGCTAGGGCATGCGTCAGAGTTTCAACGTACGCTGCCACTTCGCGCACCGCATCTGCATCCATTTCTGCATCTTGTCCCGCTGCGACTGGAAGGGCGCCACTGTATCGACGGACGATTGCACTCCCTACGATTATCCCATCAGCGACCGGAGCGAGTAACCGGACATGCTCGGGTGTGCTGATACCGAATCCGATGCAGATCGGCAAGTCACTTTTCTCCCGCAGCGATTGCACGCTCTCGAGAGTTTCTTCGGGAAGGGTTTGACGCTCCCCTGTAATCCCTACGACGGATACGTAGTAGATGAATCCCGTCGTTGCTTCGATAATACGTTCAACTCGATCGGGAGGAGTATTGGGTGTAATGAGTTGAATCAGGCTCAAATCCTCCGCCTTGCAAATGGTGGCAAGATCTCCCGATTCTTCCACGGGAAGATCCGGCACAATTAAACCCGAGACGTGCGCTTCCTTGGCTGCGGAAACGTAGTTTGCCAGCCCTCGACGATGAATGATTGCATGACTGACCATCGTAACCATTGGGGCGGCTAACGCGGGAGCGGTCTGTTTCAGCATTTGAAAAATGTCATCCAGTCCAACCCCCGAATTTAAAACGCGCGTGTAGGATGCCTGGATAACCGGACCATCCGCAATCGGGTCACTGTAGGGGATACCTATTTCACAGAGATGGCTTCCATGTGCAACCAACGCTGAAAGCAACTGGCTGGTGGCCCTGAGATTCGGATCGCCTGCCGTAATGAAGGGGATAAACGCTTTCTCTCCTCGCTGCCGTAAGCGATTGAACAATGTGTCCACTTCGGACATTCGATTTCCCTTATCTCTTTTAAAAATCTATCTTATTGTCCTGCGACATCTCCACGCAGACGTGCAATCTCAGCCGTATCCTTATCACCGCGGCCTGATAAACAGATAACCACTTTCTGATCAGCGGGCCGTTCTTTGGCAATCTGCATCGCTGCCCAGATGGCATGCGAAGTCTCAATAGCGGCTAGGATGCCTTCCGTTTTTGCAAGTGCGTCAAATCCGCTTAAGGCATCCTGATCGCGACAGCAATCATAACGCACGCTGCCGGTGGCTTTCCAATAACTGTGTTCTGGTCCGACTCCTGGGTAATCGAGTCCGGCAGATATCGAATGCACATCACATGTTTGACCGTCGCCGTCTTGCATAACGTAGCTATAGCTACCGTGAAGCACTCCCGGTTGACCATAAGTAAGCGGCGACGCGTGTTCCCCTGGATCGTCGGATCGCCCTCCTGCCTCAATGCCGACCAACTCCACTTCTGGATGTTCGATGAACGGATAGAACATGCCAGCCGCATTACTACCACCGCCGACACACGCCACGACAACATCAGGGAGGCTCCCTGTTTGATCTCGAGATTGGACAATCGTTTCTTTGCCGATCACGGATTGAAAGTCTCGAACAATCATCGGAAAGGGGTGTGGACCGACGACCGAACCGAGGATGTAATGCGTATCTTTCACCGAAGCCATCCAGTCACGCATCGCTTCATTGATAGCATCCCGCAGGGTTCGCGAACCACTATCGACGCCGCGCACCTCAGCGCCTAGCAATTTCATGCTGTAGACGTTGGGCGCCTGCCGCCGAATATCTTCTTCGCCCATATACACAACACAAGGTAAGCCAAAGTGTGCACACGCAGTGGCGGTCGCGACACCGTGTTGCCCGGCCCCTGTCTCAGCTATGACACGGGATTTTCCCATGCGTTTAGTTAGCAGAGCTTGGCCGAGTGTGTTGTTGATTTTATGGGCTCCCGTGTGATTCAGATCCTCTCTTTTGAGATAGATTTGGGCTCCCCCGCAGTGTGCGCTCAAACGCGTGGCGTGATAAAGCGGAGAGGGTCGACCAACATAATGTTTCAAGAGGCCGTCGAGCGTTTTTCGAAATTCCGCGTCGCCACAGGCTTCATGATATTCAGCAGCTAGTTGATCGAGGGCCGGGGTCAGCGTTTCGGGAACGTAGCGTCCCCCGAAATCTCCAAAACGGCCCGCGGTGTCAGGAACAGTGGAAGAGGATTTCATGATCGCTTCAAGAGAAATATTGTATTCGTTACAGCTCGCACCGGCTGCAAAAAGTGTGCGTTAATCCACCCCTGCGAGCATAGGCCCCGGGGCCGACATTGTCGAGTCGGGCTTGCCCGTAGTTTTACATCGGTTGGCTTTTTCAAGTCGTCCAGTCTAGATGCTCGATCAAATGGTATGTGGTGATACTCGCATCGCAAAATCGCAATTACATTACCTAATAATCGTATCTAACCGGGCAGATTTTTGTATCCAATTTGTAACCAAGATGTGCCCCTTTTTGCGGCTAACTTTTGTCCATGCCGAAGTCATTCGCGCTAAGTTTACCCATCCGTGCAAGGCGTTGCCGACAAATGGCAGCCTGTGTTACAATTCTGACAAATTAACAAGGTGCGTAAGGTGGGGATCGATGCTGCGCCCCAGCCGTTCTCGGTTCGACTCACGTTTTTAGCTGAGCAGGCTCTTAGAACGAGTTGGGTGATCGGATTCATTGGAAAGAAAGGGAGATTTTGGCATGGCTGACGGCAGTTATTTGTTCACGAGTGAGTCGGTAAGCATGGGGCACCCCGACAAATTGGCGGATCGAATCTCCGATGGAATTCTGGACGCACTATTTGAACAGGATCCGCAAAGTCGTGTCGCCTGCGAGACGATGGTTACAACCGGCGTTGTGGTGGTCGCCGGCGAAATTTCGACCACCGCAGTGATCGATTATTCAGAGGTGATCCGTGATGTTATTCGAGAGGTGGGTTATACGGATGACCAAATGGGCATCAATGCAGATACGTGTGCAGTAATGGTTTCGATTGATAAACAGAGCCCGGATATTGCCCAGGGTGTAGACGACAATCTCGATGAAGGGAAAGATGTGGGCGCGGGTGATCAGGGATTGATGTTTGGCTATGCCTGTGACGAGACCGAGGAATTGATGCCGCTGCCGATCGCGTTGTCGCATCGCATTTTGAATCGCCTGACCCTGCCACGGCAAAATGGGGAGGTTGACTGGTTACGACCGGATAGCAAGAGTCAGGTCACGGTGGAATATGAAGCTGATCAGCCGATACGAATCGACACGGTGGTCGTCTCTACACAGCATGCGCCTGAGGTGAGCCAGCAGGAAATTTATGAATTTGTCGTCGAGAAAATTATCAAGCCGGTAATCCCTGCGGAGTTGAATAAAGGCGATATCGTTTTTCACATCAATCCTACCGGTCGCTTTGTGATTGGTGGTCCGCATGGAGATTGCGGGCTGACAGGCCGCAAAATTATTGTTGATACGTATGGTGGTTGGGGCCGACATGGGGGCGGCGCATTCAGTGGAAAAGACCCGACGAAAGTGGACCGCAGTGCGGCCTATATGGCGAGACACGTAGCAAAAAATATTGTCGCTGCTCAACTGGCAAGTCGATGCGAAGTGCAACTGGCATATGCGATTGGGGTTGCCGAACCGGTGAGTGTTCACGTTGACACCCAAGGAACAGGACGGATTGAAGATTCACACCTGTGTAAACTAGTGCGGGAGCACTTTGAACTCACACCGCGGGGGATCATTGAGTATCTCGATCTTAGACGACCCATTTACCGCCAGACGACCGCAGGTGGGCACTTCGGACGCTCCGAACCGGAGCTCACGTGGGAAAATACAGCGCCGGCTGAGAAACTGGCAAAGTCGGCTGGCATGGTAGGCCAGTCGGTGGAGTAGAACAGAAAGTGTGTGACGCGTAGTGCGGCGGTAGCCTCTTTACCCCTCTAACACTCGAGGCCGGGCATGGAAGCATCGGGGTCAATCAAATCAACGGCCAAGGGCTCCGCAGTGGTTTTTATGGAAGCTCAGATGCCCGGGCTGCGGGCCGGCCTTGTGGCGGCAACCGTCAGTAGCGCGGCCCTCTTATCGGCTTTTTCGGGTCTGATGGCATTCCGACGATTTTGGGGTGGTCTTCAATCCGCACCGACGCTGCAGGCACTTATCGCAGTCGGGGTCCTGCTGGCGGTGCTTGCCGCGGTGGTACACGGTGGTGCGAGATTGCTTTGTGCAAAGCGGGTTGCTGTCTATCGTGCGGCTCAAGGTTTTTTGCCGCTAAGCCTCGCGATCGCCGTGTTCTCAATCTGTGTTCCGGGCAGTTCATTTTTTGGGGTCTTCTTTGTCATTCTGATTTTAGGATGTGAAGAGTTATTCTGGCTGTTACGGCCGACCCCTTTTCTGGAGAAGTTGCCGCGGCAGGCTCCTGATTTACAAGGTGCTCGACCGATCCGTATGCGAAAAGAAAAACAATCAGTGGAAATTGAATCAGAATTGGTTGATTTTCCACCAGAGGTCCTACGGAGGGTTGAACGGTCGAAGGGACCTGCGGGGGAGGATATTTGTTGGGGCCAGGTTCGCTCTGAATTTCTTCCTGGCCAACGAACGGCCGCCATCCACTTGGAATTCTGCCCGCCGTTTCAGCGGAGGCCCGTGTTGGATGTGGAACAGGTGGATGGACCGGATGCCACGGTAAAAACGACACAAATTCTTCCCTATGGAGCCCGCTTGGAAGTTCGACTCGCGCAGAGCGGCACCGAGTACATTGAGACACGAATTGAGTTTTCGGCCATCGTCGAAAAGGACGAGCTGGTGTAGCGCGAGCTCCTGCATTTTTGTTGGGCCGGGCTTTGCGTGTTGGCAGAGGGTCGCAATAATGACGGCTCGTGAATTTGAATCCCGGCGTTAACAATCGAGTGTTTCTTATGGCCCGTTGGCCCCGTCATAAGTGGACGACTTTGTTTACGTATGTGACGATGTTCTTGTTTTTCCCGTTGCTGTGTTACCTCGCTTTTCTTTTTGTCAGAGGACGGTAACTGTAAGCGAGCCATTCAGCACTGATGAAAGAAGATCTTCTTAAAATTCTGCAGCCCTATCATCAGGAACACCTTCTCGCGTTTTGGGATGAACTAGACCAAGCGCAGCAAGGCCGCCTGGCAGAGCAGATCAAAACAGTTGATCTCCCACGGGTCGCCGAGATGTACTCAGCATGTTGTGGGAAAACCACCAGTTCACAAGATGCGTCGCGTGCCGAGCCACCAGTCGCGGTTCGATTGGGCGAAACGACCGATGCAGATGAACGAGAGGCGGAACAGGTCGGGCTCGCCGCGCTTGCGGAGGGTAAGGTCGGTGTCGCCCTGGTTGCAGGGGGACAGGGCTCACGCCTGGGGTTTGACCATCCCAAGGGGATGTACCCCATTGGGCCCATTTCAGGGGCGACGTTATTCGACATTCTGCTGGGCAAAGTAATTGCCACTAGGACGCGGGCCAACGCCCCGGTTCCGATTTACCTGATGACCAGTCCAGCAACGCATCAGGAAACGGTTTCATATCTGAAAAGCGAGCAGAATTTTGGCATTCCCGCATCAGAAATTATGGTATTTTGCCAGGGTACGATGCCTGCGGTGGATGCAACGACTGGCAAGCTGCTACTCGAGTCGAAGGGTTCCCTGTTTTTGAGTCCTGATGGTCATGGTGGCATGCTCTCCGCCCTAAGCCGGTGTGCAGCATTGGAAGACATGCGGCAGCGAGGAATCAAGCATCTTTTTTATTTTCAGATCGATAATCCGCTCGCCACGGTTTGCGACCCAACATTCATTGGACATCATATACTTGCCGAAAGCGAATACACGCTTCAAGTAATTGCAAAGCAGAAACCAGAAGACAAAGTCGGTAATGTGGTCCAATTGAATGGGAAGACACAGATCATTGAATACAGCGATCTGCCGACCGAAGCGGCAAATTTGCGTAACCCGGACGGATCACTCAAATTGTGGGCGGGCAGTATTGCCGTGCATGTATTTGATGTGGACTTTCTTTGTCGGTTAGCTGCGCAAAAAGATGCTTTACCAATTCACTTTGCACGAAAAAAAGTGAATTTCGTTAACTCTACGGGTGAATTTTGCCAACCGCATCAACCGAATGCAATTAAGTTTGAGCAGTTTATTTTTGACCTACTTCCTGCCGCATCCAAGACCATTACGGTCGAGGTTGATCCGGCGATGGCCTTCGCACCACTAAAAAATGGTCCCGATGGAGCGACCGACACGGCCGAGCATGTGCAGCAGCAGCTTATGAAATTTCATCGTCACTTGTTGCGTGCGGCGGGTTTGCAGGTAAACGAGACAGCCCGCGTGGAAGTAGATCCCCGATTCGGAATCACGCCTGAGATACTCAAAGACAAAGTAGCGACCGGATCCGTTATAACGGATGGGACATACCTTCAGTAAATTTGATTGGGCAAAGGCCAAAGAGAAGCGAAAGGATAGGATAATTCCATGATCCATGCGGTGATTATGGCAGGGGGTGCGGGCACCCGTTTTTGGCCGGAGAGTCGCGCTGATTTTCCGAAACAATTGCTAACATTAACGGGTGATTGTTCGATGATTCAGACCACAGTTGATCGGATAAAGGGTCTTGTGCCAGAAGATCGCATCTTGGTTGTCACCGGTGAGGGCCTGGTTGAAAACATGGTCCACCAATTGCCATCCGTGCCGCGGGACTCGATTATCGGGGAGCCTTGCCGCCGAGATACGGCGCCCTGTATCGGGTTAGCTGCATTGTTATGTGCTGAAAAAGATCCGCAAGCAACGATGGTAGTGATGCCGGCGGACCACGTGATCAAGCAGACGGAAGCCTTTTGCGAGGCGATTCAATACGCAGCTCAACTCGTCGAAAGTGTGCCCGGAAGGATTGCCACTTTTGGGATTCCGCCCGCGTACCCTGCAGAAACATTCGGCTATATTGAACGAGATGATCGACTTGCTGAGGATGCTGACAATGTGAATGAATTCTCTGCGTTTCGGGTTAAGCAATTCCGAGAAAAACCGAAAGCAGATGTCGCAGAGCAATATCTACAGGCGGGAACCTTCTACTGGAATTCGGGTATTTTTGTTTGGAAGGCAACCACGATTCTGGAAGAATTACGTCGGAGAGAACCGAAAATGCTCGCGCACCTGGAGGCGATTGCAAGTCAGCGGGGAAGCGAGAATTTTGACAAGGTTTTTGCGGCGGAGTTTGCTGCAATCGAGGGTGTTTCCATCGACTACGCCGTCATGGAGCACGCCGAGGAGATTGTGGTGATTGAGGCATCGTTCGATTGGGATGATGTCGGCAATTGGACTGCGGTTGGGAGACTTCGGGGAAGCGATAAAGATGGAAATACGATTGTCGGTCGCCATTTGGGTATCGACACACAAGATTCGATTATTCGTGGGCAGGAAGGGCACCTCGTGGTGACTTTGGGAGTACAGGGTTTAATTGTGGTGCAGACCCCCGATGCCACCCTGGTTGCGGATCGCAATAGTGAAGAATCGATTCGTGAATTAGTAAAAATGATAAAAGAAAAAGGTTGGAATGAGCATTTGTAACGCAGGCGAACATTCGGCTGAGAGTGTCATTTCAAGGTTCCGTTTTGTCACCAGTCTGCGTTGAAGCAGGGAAAATGTCATGAAAAGTTGTGTCCTCGCATATTCGGGCGGCCTTGATACCAGCGTCATTCTGGGGTGGCTGATGGAAGAAGGTTACGAAGTACACTGTGTTTACGTCGATTTGGGACAACCTTGTGAAGATCAGGTTGAAATCATGGACAAGGCGACCCGACTCGGTGCAGCCTCCGCACGCTCGGTCGATGTTCGTGAAGAGTTATGTTCAGATTTTGCGTTTCCCACGTTGCAGTGGCAAGCGCGTTATGAGGGCGTTTATTTGCTGGGAACTTCCATTGCCCGTCCGCTTATTTCCAAGGCATGCCTTCAAGTTGCGAGGGAAGTGGGTGCCACTGGTTTTGCTCACGGTGCGACCGGAAAGGGAAACGACCAATGTCGATTCCAACTGGCAGCGGAGGCACTTTGCCCCGATGTTTCCATGATTGCTCCCTGGCGGATCGAAAAATTTAGAACGCGGTTTCCGGGCCGTAAAGAGATGATCGCTTTTTGCGAAGAAAAAAACATTCCCGTGAAAGCCTCATTAGAGAAACCCTATAGCAGTGATGAAAACTGCTTGCACATCAGCTATGAGGCGGGGGCGCTTGAGGATCCGGAGTGTTGCGGGGTCGATTTGGTCGAATTTGGGATGACTGTGTCGCTTGCCGATGCACCCGATGAAGGAGAAAGTGTTACGGTTGCTTTTGAATCGGGTAAACCGGTTGCGATAAATGGTGAGAGATCCTCGGGATTAGCTATTGTTGAGCAGTTGAATCAACTTGGCGGTCGCCATGGTATCGGACGCATCGATATGATCGAAAATCGCTTTGTTGGCATGAAGAGTCGCGGTGTTTACGAAGCACCTGGGATGACAATTCTCTATGAAGCGCACCGGTTACTCGAACAGTTAACCCTTGATCGGGATCTACTTCATCTTCGTGATCGATTAGCCGTGGAGGTTGCAGAGATGGTCTATTACGGTTTTTGGTACTGTCCGAAAATGGACGCATTGATGCGTTTCATCGAGGAGGCCAGTCGTCCCGTTACTGGCCAGGTCCGGTTGCGACTTTACAAGGGGAATTTAGTCGTTGAAGAACGACAAAGTCCCGAGAGCCTATACGATCAAAGTGCGGCCAGTATGGAGGGCGGAGGATCGTATGACCAACAAGATGCGGAGGGCTTTTTGAGAATCCAGGGTTTACCGCTACGCGTGCAGGGCCGTGTACGCCCGCGTAAATACTGAGAAATGCTTCAGCACCTGGAATACTCTCGTTGAAATTTTGATCTTCGCTGCCACTGGCGTTTTATTCAGTTTCTTCAGCGGCGGCGCTCGGTGGATTGTTTTTTTTATCCTTTACACCATTTTCATTATTCGATCGATTTTGTTGCGGCTTAAGAAACCCCTGTGGCTTTCCGTATTGATCGAGCCAAAAGATCCCCACTCGACCGGCCTGGTAACCAAAGGCGACGAAGTCCTGCGGATCATTTGCAGCGCGGGCAGCGATAAATCCTCCTCCTCCCCCTCCTCCAAGCACAAGCATTTCATTATTGTCGCCTGAAAGTAACGAGATTGCCCCTTGTGTCTTCTCAAAATTGGGCTCGTTGCCCTCGAGTGAAGGTGCGTTGTGCAGCACTATCTTGGGGATTCCTTCTTTGTCCAGAACATCGAGACGGCCTGTTTGTATAAGTCCCCCTCCAAACTCGCGGAAATTGGCTTTGATCCCTCTGATCGTTCCTGCTTCAATTTGATCGACCTTCAGGTTTTTAAGACGAAGACTTTTTTGTTGCGAGTTCAGTTTGTCTTTTAGGCTGATGCTGATCACAAGGAACAGCAGTGGGTATACGATCCAACGTTCGCGTTTTGTCATTTGAAAACCTGTTCAATGAAATATCGGTGTTAAGTGATTTTCTTGCCCGCAACAAATGTGCTATCAGCGATTTGAGTCATGCATTCTATCGAGATCTCTCACTTTGTCGTGCCCGCTCTCATGAAAATTATCGTTCGCTTCGAAGCAATCGCGGCAGGGTTCCCTAGAGGGTGTGACCGAATTTGGTAAAATGCTGCCAAACCGACGAGACACTAACCATATGCCGATGTATCGGAAAAGGGTGATCGTATGAAGTTGGCTGTGTTGTTTGCGCAGGACGACGGAGAGACATTTTTCTCAGGCCCAACCTTTTTTCTCGGGTTGGTTATCATTTGTTTCTTACTGATGTTTGTGACTGCAGTGCGGGATTGGTGGCTCAAACGCAAACAGAATCAGACTTCTCTCGCTGAATCGGATTCGGTTGTGGAAGATTCCGAGGAAGATTCCAACAACGCAAGTTTAACCAAAGCAGAAAAGAAACAGGCGGCACTCGAGGCAAAACAGATTAAAAAAGAAGCAAAAGAGGCAAAGAAACGGGAGAAGGCTGCTGCGAAGGCAGAGGCCAAGGCAGCGAAAGCGGCCAAGAAGGCAAAACGCAAAAAAAAATAATGGGTTGTGTGGCAGAGTTTTAGCAAGAGTTATAGCTTTGCATTCTGGTAGAAATAAACAAGCTTGTTATCATATCGACTCAACCGCAGCCGGTGATTGTCAACTTCAGGAAAAGAGAACGGAAAATGAAATATCACACGAATAAATGTCTAACTTGGATGCTTCTATCGGTGGCCGGATTGATCCAATTGACTGCGGCTGTTGCGAATCATGTCTATGGTGCCGAGAATTCGGATTCGACGATTCAGGAACAGGTAGGTGACTTTGTACTTCGGATCCCAGGCACCTGGAAGAAAGAGCAACCCTCTTCGAGAATGCGAGCTTTGCAATTCGGTATTGCGGCAAGCGATGGTGATTCCGGACCTGCAGAATTGGCAGTTTTTAATTTCAAAGGTGGGGGCACTGTTGATCAAAATATCAAGCGCTGGATCGACCAGTTCGACGCTCAGGGACGCACCCAGCAGTTATTTGAAGGTAAGACAGCGAATGGGAACTATTGGCTCGCCGATATTAGCGGAACATATAACAAATCGGTTGGCCCACCTATTTTGCGAAAGACGCAAAGTGAGCCAGGTAGCCGCGTCATTGCAATGATTGTCACCGGTAAACAGGGTGTTCTGTATTTAAAATTGGCAGGTCCTCAGAAAACGGTGGCGGCTCAGGCAGAAAAGATGCGGGCGATTGTGGGAGCAGATTTAAAGGCTGAAAAACCGTATGCCTTCGGGTCTTAGACTTTGAGTGGATGAGGCAGAGGAAACTTCACTTCGTGTGGCCCTGTTAGGGTTAAGATGCATTATTTTTACTTAGCTCTGGCGATCGTGTCGGAGGTTGTGGCGACCGTACTTTTGAAGCGATCTGATGGATTTACCCGGATCGGCCCCGCGCTCTTGAGCCTTGCCGGATATGCCATCTCTATGGTTTTACT
>JAYZMM010000027.1:0-16908 GCA_036153155.1 Planctomycetota bacterium | reverse complement strand
ACGTTTTCTACCCAACCTCTCAGTTCTAACATCCTGCGGTTTTCGGTGTTTAATGTCGAAAAATAGTTCGGGCAACAGCAGCAAACAAAAGCCGCTTCAGCAGAGCGCGGGCGGCGGTGCGCAGACTGCCATCCTTCATTTGTTGACGTCCAAGAGTGTCCGCGAAACGGTTGAATCAATCGTGGTTGCTTTTGCGCTCGCATTCCTCTTTCGCACCTTCGAAGCCGAAGCGTTTGTGATCCCGACCGGGTCGATGGCGCCGACCCTGCAAGGGCGACATCAGGATATTGATTGCCCGATGTGCGGTTTTCCCTATCGCGTCAGTGCGAGTCAAGAAATCGACCCGCACAATGAACAGAAGCAGGCAGATGTGATTGGGGGAGAATGTTCGAACTGCCGTTATTGGGCATGTACAAATCGTCGGCAAGGAAAATTATTGGGATATCCCCGTCCTTTTAATGTCGGTGCACTCGATCTCGATGCTGAGTCAGAATCGGCAAACGGCGATCGTATCATCGTCAGCAAGTTTGCCTATGCCTTTCAGGAACCGGAGCGGTGGGATGTGTTCGTCTTTCGCTTTCCCGGTAATGCATCGCGGAATTACATCAAACGGCTTGTCGGTTTGCCCGGGGAGACGCTCAAGCTTCACAGAGGAGATGTTTTTCGCACTGAACAAATTGCTGAAAACGAAGCAGAGGCACGGAGTCTGGATTACAGCGTCGTACGCAAGCCGCCGCACAAAGCAGTGGCGATGGCACAATTGGTACACGACAATACCTATCAGGCAGATCGGCTCACGCAGCATGGTTGGCCCCATCGGTGGGATCTGTGGCCGCGGGGAGTGGCACCCGTCAAAGGAGATTGGGAACCGACAGACGACCACAGACGATTTATCATTGATGGCGAAGGCAATGCGACGAAAACTAGCTGGCTGCGTTATCAGCATCGCGTGCCCAATTTTGAGCAATGGAACCGTATCGTAGAGGCGTCAGAGACGGAAGACCCAACCGCGAAATCAAGGATTCTGCAAGGCGTTGAATCGGTGCCCCAGCTTATCGCTGACGCCTATTCCTATAATTCTGGGATTGTCTTTCAGTACCCACCCCAGGTTCAGTCAAACCGAGTGGCCATGGGTATGTACTGGGTGGGTGATTTGATGCTCGAATGCCGCCTGGAAGTACTCGCCGCTAGAGGAAGCGTGCAACTCGATCTCGTAGAGGGTGGCAAGCACTTTGAGTGTACGTTCAATCTCGAAACCGGAGTTGCCACGCTGGGGATTGACGGCACATTTTATGATGCCACCGGCGATCCTGCAAAGCTCCCAGCGGCCCAAACCGCGGTCCGCGGTCCAGGCATGTATGATCTGCGATTCGCAAATTTTGATGACCAGCTGTTTCTTTGGGTCAACGGTAAATCGGTGGCCTTTGATGTGCCCACCACCTATCCACCGCAAAAAAATACGATTCCGATCTCCGATACGGAGGAGGGGGGTGACTTGGCACCGGTGGGAATCGGAGCTGCCGGGGCGTCGGTTGCGGTGGATCAGTTGCGGATTTTGCGGGATGTCTATTACATCTCAGTGCCACCCGACTTGAGTTATACGCGATCATATATCTATGGTCCTTTGGCTGCTGACCATTATTTGGGTCGCGCTGAGGTAGTCTCGGCCGCTCAAAAGGTGCTCACCGATTGGAGGAGGTGGCCTGAGTGGTTTGCTCAAATGCATGCACTTTATTTTCCGCTTGAGCGTTTTGGTCCTTCGGGAGCCGGAAAAGACCAATTTTTTGCCCTCGGTGATAATAGCCCCCAGAGCAAAGATAGTCGTCTCTGGGCAACGCCCAATACGGAGTATTATGTGGAGAGAGACCTGTTGATTGGAAAGGCCCTGTTTATTTACTGGCCACTAACGCACATTGATTGGGTGCGTTGAACGCCGCTTGTCGCAAGGATGTGCAATGTCGCTTCTGAAGGTAGAAGGTCTGGTGAAAACCTATGGTCGGCGCCGTGTTGTGGATGGCATCGACTTTGAGGTTGCCGATCGTGAAATCGTAGGCCTTCTTGGCCCGAATGGCGCCGGAAAAACGACCAGCTTCCGGATGACATGTGGCATGGTAGAACCGGATGCCGGTCGTGTGCTTTTGCACGATATGGATGTGACTTCCTGGCCGATGTTCCGGCGTGCTCGGGATGGTGGTATGGGTTATCTGGCACAGGAACAATCCGTTTTTCGAAAACTGAGCGTGGAAGACAATATCTCCAGTGTGTTGCAACTGCTCGGCGTTGGCTATAAGCAACGCAAGCAGCAAACCGAAGAGCTCCTTGAACGGTTTAAGATCACAAAAATACGCAAATCAAAGGCACAATACATCTCAGGTGGTGAAAAACGACGTCTTGAGATTGCCCGCTGCCTGGTTTCCAATCCCCAGATCATTCTCCTCGATGAGCCGTTTACCGGCATCGATCCGGTGACCATTAACAGCATTCAAGATATTATCCGGGGTCTTCGTGATAGTGGGATTTCAATTCTGATTACGGATCATCGTGAGCAAGAAACGCTCGCGATAACGGACCGCAGTTATGTGATTCGCGACGGTCAGGTCCTGTGTCACGGAAGCCCGGATGAGGTGCTTAGTAATCCGGCGGCCCGAAAATATTACTTTGGTGATACGCCAGCTCTAGGTGTTGGGCGGCCGATGGGGGGCCCACGAGACGGTGGCAGCCCGCATTCGCCGAACCGGCCCACAAAACCCCGGCGTCGGACCGCCTGACGATAAAACCGGGCGGTCGATAAAAAGTCGGAAAAAAGGGCTTTTTACGGGATGCATAATACCAAAGCTTTGGCCGATCAAAGCCGATATGGTATTAGACGCCCTGCTGTGGTATTCGTATTCGGCGTCATGCAAATCGACTTCGTTTTATCAGCTTAGTCGCAGCAATATTTTCAAATTTGAAGTATGCCCCTTGGTCGCCCCGGGCAATGTAAGGAGACGTGAAATGTCCGAAGAGTTTTCCGCAGAACACGATGCATATGATGAAGATACTGAATTCGAAAGCCACCTGAATGAGTCTGGCGTCGAATATGAAGAGGATGAAGAGATTAGCACCGATGAAGTCGATCGGGTACTCGAGTCCTTAACTAATCTTCTGGAGAGCGTCGAAAGTACGACTGTTCATGAACATCTGGAAGAAGCATATAACCAGATATTCAGCCTCGTATACGAAGAAGAAGGCGTTGAGGTTGAAGAGGGTGAAGAGGATGCCCAGGAATCCTTCTCCGGCGACTATGAGGAAGCCGAGTTCGAGGAAGAGGACTTGGATGAGGAATATGACGACGACCTGGGAGATGATGAAATGCTCGGGGAGGAAGCCGCTTGAGATAAATCAATTGTTTTGAGCACAACGATAAGCCCACTGCGTCGCAGTGGGCTTTTTTTTCGGATGTCGTTATTACCCATTGATCTGATCAATGCACTCAATGCACTCAGGGCACTTAGATCGACAGATTACTAAGTGCGGGAAATTGAGAGGACCGACGCCTCCTGGGTGCTACCGGGCAAGGGTGCGGGAGTGCCGACCGGGATTTCTTCGACGCTCGAGTTAGTATCCTGAGACGCATTTTCAGCATTTTGCATTTCAACCCACACCTCATCGGGCGGCCCGTTGGGCGGAGTTTTGAGTGGCGGCGGGCACCAGTTGGGATATGTGTAACCGATTAAATTTGGATAGTTCAAGTGGCAATGGGGAAATCCGGGATAGCAGCAGCCACCCATCATGGAGACAAATACGATGTATCCGGTGAGCATCAAAAAGCGGGTCATCGAGCCGATTCCTTCCAAGTCGCGCAGGGAATTTGTTGACGATCTTCTGGGTTTGTCGACGTGATCCTGCGAGGTAGACTTAACGGGTGTCCGCACGCTGTTGCGGTTCCTTCTGGTTTTTGCGAGTTTGCAAGAACAGATGCCCCGGTAGCTCAGCTGGATAGAGCAGCTGACTTCTAATCAGCAGGTCGATGGTTCGAATCCATCCCGGGGTGCTTCTGTTTTTGGCATGTGAGAAAGTGGTCTTTCTCTGCGGGGTATTTGGTGTAGGGGGCTAAAATCGCCCCCCTCCATCAATTAGTTATTTAAGTTGTGGTGGCGGGGCATCGGTTTGATTTCGCTCCGCAACATAAGTCCGGTTGTCGGAATAAAAGAAAGCCTCTCCTTCTACCGCGAGTTCAGTTTCTGAGGCTTCATTGCCATAGGTAGCTCGAACAATATGTTCGCCTTCTCTGTGCCCGGTTGCGCGGAACATTAATTCCTGCTTCTGGTTGATGGCAAGATTGATCGGTGCGAATTGCAGCTGGCGGCCATCCACTTTTAGGCCGTCGCGCTCCTCAGCCTGCATGCCTTCCGGTAGATCGACCCGGATCACAACATGGTTAGCATGCCGCGTGCCATGGTTAGTCACCGCAACCGTAAATGTGGCAATTTCACCTACCTCGACTGGACCGCTTTCGTTTATGACCGCAGCAAACAATTGGGGTCGTAATACGACATCGGTCGCAAACTGGTCGACGGCCGAAAGTCCGTCTCGTGATTTGGCTTTCGCCTGCGGAACCTGACGACCCTCTTCGACGGCTCGCGTATAGACCGACCAGCTCACCTCTTCGGCAGGATTGAGTTGCGGAATTTTCCAGCAGAGTAAGTTTTCTTCTTTGCTGCATAAACCTTGTTTGCTGGTCCCTAAAATTTTTAAGCCGAAGGGAATTGCCATTTCAACATCCACATGTTCGGTGGGCGCATCGCCCGGGTTGGAGACACGCACCACATACTCACCATTTCGATGCAAATATCGGATTGAGGGCCCATCGACGACAATCTCTAGTCTTGGTCGCGTGATTAGTGTATGCCACTCGGTCTCTGCCAACTGGTCCATGCTGTCCCGAGCGGCAAAGTGAGCATCAAGTGCCTTTTGCGTTAAGGCCTTGGCTGAAAAGTGGATCACCCGAGATTCGCCAGGAGCAATTTGGGCAAAAGTCAGCGGTGCGGTCGAACTTTCCCCGACATGAGTTTCGCTCGGCAGAGTCGGGGTAACGACCACGTCCTCGGCGGTCCCGTCACCGTTATTGGACACAGTGACTTGATATTGCACGAGGCCTCCGTGACCAATTTCAATCGGTGCAGTGCATTCCAGTTCTAGTTTTGCCTGCCGAACCTGTATCTGCGTTTCATTTTGCGTTGCAAAGCTTGTGCGGGCCTGAAGTTGTATTGGCCCGGTCTTTTCCGGCTTTAGTTCCAAACGGATTTCACGTTTTTGCCGGGGGGCAATTTTCCCTAAATTGAATCGGGCAACACCTTCTTCAATGGCTCCAGGTTGCGGTGACGCGCTAAGTAGACGCGCATCGGTCGGCAAGGCGACCTGCACGACGACAATCTCTGCGGCTTGACTACCCACATTTTGCACCTGCAATTGATACGTCGCACTTCGGCCAAGATGTATTTCATCGGGAGAGATTGTTTTTACCGTAAGCACCGGCGCAAAATGATCGACCGGTGGAAGTACGGGTTCTTCACCGCGACTGACACTTGCACTGAGAAAAAGTGAAGTTAACGCCAGCACGTAACCGCATCGCGTGCACAAATACATCATGGTCACTGCTTTCAACGAAGTTCGTGAGTTGTCCGCCTTATCACCCGGGGGTCAATGAATGCATCACTAACTCACAAGCAATAATCGCCGGCAGACGGCTTGAGAGAACGACACGGATCAAAGAGTGATCAGTTAGGGCTTGCCCCGCATCCAGCGGATCCCCCGAGCCCCAAGCGTCGCTGCCAGTTTTGGTTTAACGATTATATCGGCTATAACGCTTTTGCCGCTTGATACGAAATGGTCGACTCTTCCGCGTTAAGCCGCTGGCAACGCTTGCTGCTTGCTGGCTGGTTAATGGCTGGTTGCTGATAACGGCGGTCATCCCTGCCGAATGCAATCGCGTTTCACCGCTCGGAGTACAGTTTTTTGGCCCGGTGGATCCGTTGGATTGTCAACTGGATGCCTGCATAGTCTCCTTGGAACTGACGGAAGCCTTTTCCAGATTACGAGCCTCCCAAAGTCGCTGAGGTGATTTTTTCCGTCCGATCTGTCTAAATGCCCATGGTGAAGGGCGTTGTTCAGGCGGCAGGCTGTTGGTTCTAATGGAAGAGTGTGAATCGACTGAGAAAGCGAATCGATGGTCTACCGCAGCCTTCAAGAATGCATCGTTGATCTAGAGACGACCGACCAATTGGTCAGGATCGAGCAGGAGGTAGATCCGTACCTTGAGGCAGCAGAAATCCACCGGCGGGTACACCAAGCCGGGGGTCCAGCCGTTTTGTATGCCCGGGTCAAAGGCTCCCCGTTTCCCATGGTGAGCAATCTGTTTGGAACTCTCGAGAGAGCCCGCTATATTTTTCGCGATACGCTGCATCGGGTCCAAAGACTGATTGAGTTAAAAATCGATCCGGCCCATTTTCTCCGCCAACCCTTTCGCTACGCTTCGGCGCCCCGAACCGCGTGGCACACACTTCTCAAAAGAGTCCGCTCAGGGCCGGTTTTGGAGGCCGCCACCACAATCGGGCAGTTGCCACAGTTAGTTTCCTGGCCCGAAGATGGCGGGGCATTTGTTACCTTGCCTCAAGTCTATACAGAGGATGTTCGAAATCCGGGAATCGCCCATTCGAATCTCGGTATGTATCGAATCCAACTCTCTGGTGGTAGCTATGTGCAAGATGAAGAAATCGGGATGCATTATCAGTTGCATCGAGGGATTGGCGTACACCATCGCGCGGCGATCGAAGCGGGCGAGCCGCTTCGCGTCAATATTTTTGTGGGAGGTCCCCCGGCTATGAATTTGGCGGCGGTGATGCCTCTGCCAGAAGGCTTGTCCGAACTTCGGTTTAGCGGAGCGTTGAATGGTCGTCGTACACGAATGATCACAAATGCTGATTTGCCAATCTATGCCGATGCTGATTTTTGTATTTCTGGGTATGTGATCCCGGACAAAATGCTCCCAGAAGGTCCGTTCGGAGATCATTTGGGTTACTACAGTCTGGCACACGATTTTCCCGTCATGCGGGTAACGGGAGTACACCATCGCCGTGATGCGATTTGGCCGTTCACCGTGGTCGGTCGTCCCCCACAGGAAGATACAATTTTTGGCCAGTTGATTCATGAATTGACAGGGCCTGTGATTCCTTCCTTAATTCCGGGTTTGAAGGCCGTGCATGCCGTCGATGCATCGGGGGTGCACCCTCTGCTATTGGCGATCGGCAGCGAACGCTATGTTCCCTATCAACAGACAACGCAACCGGCCGAACTTTTGACTCAGGCGTCGGCTATTTTAGGCCAAGGGCAACTTTCCTTGGCCAAATATCTCTGGATCACTGAAGACGCGGACCATGCCGGTCTTGATATCCATAAAATCGACCAATTTATGATGCATATGCTCCAGCGGATTGACTGGACTCGTGACCTTCACTTTCATACCTGCACTACGATCGACACACTCGATTACTCAGGTAGCGGGCTAAACCAAGGATCAAAAGTGGTCATTGCGGCCAACGGCCCCGTACAGCGGACGCTCCCAAGTGAAATTCCCGCTGATATTCGGCTGCCAGAAGGGTGGTCCCGTCCACAAGTCGTATTTCCTGGCGTCATGGCTGTGCAGGGCCCATCTCCTGCGGAATCGGGAGACGTGGAAGATGCAATTGCCCGGAGTTCGCATCCCGCCGAATATCTTGGAGGTTTTCCTTTGATTGTGCTGGTGGACGATAGTCCGTTCACGGCTGCGTCGCTGCGCAATTTTCTTTGGGTCACGTTCACCCGCAGCAATCCGGCAACCGATATTCATGGTTTCGCCGCGACATTCCGCGATAAACACTGGGGTTGCAAGGGATCACTGGTCATCGACGCGCGGGTTAAACCGCATCACGCGCCTCCGCTTGTGGAAGATGCTGAAATAACGCGACGTGTAGATCGCCTTTTCGCTGTGGGTGGTCCGCTGCACGGCTTAAGTTCATAATATCTATTCACCGCTACCCCGGATGAATCATCAGCGAATGCTTTCACTAGATGGGATTATCGTTGTTTGGTTTTTTTTGTTAGGCACGTGTATTGGCAGCTTTCTCAATGTTGTCGTTTATCGCTTGCCTCGCGGTGAAAGTCTAATTCGTCCGGCGAGCCGATGCCCCAGTTGCAACCATCCCATTCGACCGTGGGACAACATTCCAGTTCTTAGTTGGATTATTCTTCGAGGTCGCTGTCGCGATTGTGGGTCGAATATCAGTGGGCGTTATCCAATAAGCGAAGCGCTCATGGGATTCTGGTTTATCGGTTGCAGTTTATTGGCATTGAATACCGCACCGACGACCAAAATATCGTCTTGGATTCTTTCCGTATTTCTTGCTCTCTTTGGCGCCGCGCTCTTTGCCTCAACACAAATTGTGCAGGCAGGATCCAAAGTTCCTCGGGTGCTTTGCTGGGTCCTACTGCTTGCCTTGGCGGGTACTCTTTTCGCGCTGTTCAGCATCATATCAACCTGAGCGATTACCCTTAACGGGAAGGTTCTACTTGGATATCTCCTGTCAGATAACTCGCTTCGCACTTGAGATTTGTAAGCTGGCCAGTTACGCTGAGCAGGCAATAAACTGGATCACGGCGCTTGACTAGGTATTCGAATAGCGGAACGAAAGTCTCAGATGTCCGAGAACAAAATGAATCAGACAGATTCGCCTAAGTGGGGCGTTCTGCGCCTACAAATTTGGATCCAGCATACGTTGTTCGTATTAGCGGCTTGTTTCACAGGTCTGGCTGCTTTCTGCTTTTGGACTTTTGAAGAGTCGGGTAATCGGTGGTTTGATCATATCAGGAATGTAGAGTTTATTACGGAAGACATCTGGTTTGTGCCGCACTCGCTCATCAATCTGCTGCTGCCAATGTTGATCATCACGGGAGCCATGCTGTTAATCATTCAATTGAGGATTCGTTTTTTTCCGGGCACCGAAGGCACAGGAATTCCGCAAACGATCGCAGCATTGCATGTTGAAGATGGTCCGATTCGAAAGCGCATGTTGTCGATGCGAATCGCGATTGGTAAAGCCTTACTTCTTTTTCTGGGACTCTTCTCAGGGATGACTATCGGACGTGAGGGGCCCAGTGTGCACGTCGGTGCCTGCTTGATGTATCTAATCACCAAAATTACACGCTTTCCGCAGCACATTGTGCAGCGCGGATTGATCCTGGGTGGAGGTGCGGCCGGTATTGCGGCCGCATTCAATGCGCCGATTGCCGGGGCGATTTTTGCCCTGGAAGAGATTGGTCGATCCTTTGAAAAGAACAACATTGGCGTGATTATTCGCACGGTGCTGCTAGCCTGCCTGGTGGTTATTTTGCTGCATGGTCACGATTATCTATTTTACGGTGAAATAAAAATTGACGTGGGGAAGTGGCCGGTCTATCAGTGGCTAGCGGTTCCGTTGATAGGAATGGTAGGAGGAGTATTAGGCGGACTCTTTTCCCGATCGGTAGTCGGCACGACGCGCTGGATCAATCCACGAATGCAAAAGCACCGTGTATTGATTCCGCTATGTCTCGGAGGATCGCTGGCTTTATTGGGTTTGATTTCCGGTGGCGAGACATATGGAGGCGGCTATGCCCAGGCGCAAGGCATTCTTTTAGACGGTCAGCAGTTTGCTTGGCACTATGCTCCGTTGAAAGCGATCGCCAATTATGTTTGCCTGATCAGCGGCATTCCTGGCGGTCTCTTTGATCCGAGTTTATCTGTTGGGGCGGGCATCGGGCAGACGTTACAGCCGTTGCTGTTGAATCTCTTTCCCGACCTGGAGCCGACATCAATCATCATGCTCTTTATGGTTGCTTATTTTTCGGGAGTCGTTCAAAGCCCGATCACTTGTGCGGTCATTATGGGAGAAATGACGGCCGCTCGTTTTATGACGATTCCGCTTTTAGCAGTCGCGATCATCGCGTATGAATGCTCTCATCGAATTTGTCCGACGGCGATTTATGAAGCATTGGCTGAGATTTTCTTGGGTGCCATTGAAGGCAAAAAAGTTTCTTTTGAGAAGAAAACAACGTAGGGCGGTTCAAATAGAAATTACTGGGAAAGCGAGTGGCTGTGAACAATCAAGAAAATCAACATATCCCTCATACGGTTGCACGAACGATTGGATTTGACCTGGTGCGTGCTGTAGAAGCCGCATCGTTACACGCCTATCGATGGCTAGGTTGCGGAGACAAATTGGCAGCGGATGAGGCGGCAACCGATGCGATGCGCGGGATGCTTAATTTGATTGACATGCAAGGTTTGTGCGTCATTGGTGAAGGTATCAAGGATGAAGCCCCCGGTATCTTTCGTAATGAGAAGTTGGGGCTGGGAACAGTTAATTCGCCACGTGTTAATTTTGCAATCGACCCGATTGATGGTACCCGATTGACGGCGAAAGGGTTGCCCGGCGCGATAAGTGTCTTGGCCGCAACAGTCGTTTCCGCCGAGTCAGAGCGTGTACTTGTCGAGTTACCGAGCTTTTATTGTTACAAACTTGCCTATGGCCCACAGGTTCGTGAGGCCGGGATCTCTCTGGAACTCGATGCGCCACTGGAAGAAACGCTCGCCCGGATTGCCAAATGCCTAGACAAGCGGGTGGAGGATCTGGTGGTGGGTCTACTTGATCGCGATCGCCATGCGAAGGAAATTGCCGCAGTCCGTAAACTCGGTGCGCGGATTCGTCTGATCGGTGATGGTGATGTGGCAATGGCGATCGCGCCATCAATGCTTAATAGTACAGTAGATGTTTATCTGGGTGTGGGAGGCTCACCAGAGGCTGTGATTGCCGCGGCAGCTATTAAGTGCCTCGGGGGGGAAATGCTCGTGCGGATGTGGCCGCGCGACGATGCCGAGCTGGCTGAGCTTAAGGATTCAGCCTGGAGTCAGAATCTCGATCAAGTTTACACCTGTGATGATCTTGCATCGGGAGAAGACATTATTTTTGTCTCCTGTGGCATCAGCGATTCCTCGATGCTCGACGGGGTTGCCGTGCGCGGGCAACACGCATATACGCATTCTATTCTGATGCAGGCCACCTTCCGTACGGTGCGTTATGTGGAGGCTATTCACGACCTTTCCCGCAAGACCATTCGCCTTGCCTCAGACGAACAAGAGCACCCACTCTAATTTCTCATTGGTCACCCTTTGGGCCTAGAGAGCGGGTGAGGGGAATCGAACCCCCGTATCAAGCTTGGGAAGCTTGTGTTCTACCATTGAACTACATCCGCAGGACCGGCAGGATTCACGGCGCGGGTGAATCGGGGACGCCTCAGCATAGCAAAATCGAAAGGGACGCAGGAAAGTATATTATTGATCTGCTGCGACCAAGCTTTCTAAGACAATTGCCGAGGGCTGACCGATTGCGTGGAGTAAACGGTACTGCGATCGATTGTAGTTGCAGATTGCCTCCGTTAATCGATTTTGAGAATTGGTCCGCGCTTGAATCGCCTGTACCAGTTCCAGCGGAATGCCCTCTGCATCGCGGATGCGTTCAACATTCAACGCGTAGCTTTGATTCGCTGCGTTGAGACCCTCTTCCGCGGCATTGATTTGCCGCCGATAACTCGCGCTATCGCCTGCCGACGCAACAATCTCAGCAATCACGCGATTCTGCAGACGTTCAATTTTGATTTGAGACTCACGCCACTCACTTCGACTTCGCCGATTAATCAAGTAGTTTCCGATTCCAAGATTTTTGAATTCCCAGATCATGGCGGCAACCATATCGTCGCGCGTACTCTGGTTTTCGATTGTCGATCCGGCACCTCCACCAAAAGAGCCCACACTCCCTGCTAATTGCAGGTATGGCAGAAACGGCCTTGCTCGTTCCTGGCGAAACTTTGTAAGGCGAGCTTCAGCGACCGCTCGGTATTCGGCCATCTCGGGCCGCTCAGCTAAGCCAATC
This sequence comes from Planctomycetota bacterium, assembly GCA_036153155.1. GTDB lineage: Bacteria > Planctomycetota > Planctomycetia > Pirellulales > UBA7805 > UBA7805. The sequence goes on along the minus strand of JAYZMM010000027.1, from coordinate 4,924 downwards.
ATAATAAGTTCTTGCACCGATAGATTTTCATCGACCATCGTGACTGGTGCCAATTGTGACTCGGCCGGCAATAGCTGTACTTCCGGATCCAATTGCAATATTTCCGCAAGTTTCGTTGTGCTGACAATCACTTTCCGTTCAGCTTCTTTGACCTGAACAACCCAATGCGCCTCTTCCGTTTTTGCGCGATAGACTTCGGCAGGGGACCCTAGTCCCACATCCGAGAAAGCGGTCGTTACCTCAACCAATTTTTGCGAGCTTTGCCTACCCACGTTATAATTTGCTAGTTCTGATCTTGCTTGCAAAATATCGGCATATGCAACTGCGAGATCTCGAAGGATATTGTTTTGTGTCCCTCGCTCTGCGGCTCGAGCCGCTTGGGAGAGTTGAAGTTTTTCTAGTGGTTTGAAGTGTGCTTCTGCGAGACTCAAATTAAAGGCGAAATTACCTGGCCCGGTTCCATTGCCAGTCACCGGCTGACCTTCAAAGCCCATGCCACCCCCGGTGTAGAACGAACTACGGCTCCCTTCAATCACCTCCCCAGGAGTTGTTTGGATCGATCCATCGTGGTGAAACCAGTTCACTCCATACCACAGTGTGGGCAATAGAAGGAGTCGCGACTTACTCCAGGTCACTTGGGCTTGGTATGCCCGTTCACGAGCAATTTGAACATCAAGAGCAGATGCACCTCCTAATTTGAGTGTGGTTGCCAAATCAATTACGAACGGTTCTTGCACACTGATTGTTTCAGGTTGTGGATCGACTGGTGGCAGTGGTACGCGTTGGAAGTCCGGTAACGGTTCGGGGACATCGCGCAGTAAATTTTCGTTGATGTCCGGTGTTGGGATTTCTTCCGCGTAAGCGACTGTTTGCACAGATCCAACGAGATCGGCGTCGTTCGATGCATCATGAAACCTTTCTTCCGGATAACAATCGGTGTCGTAGCAAATCGATTCCATGTGGCTGTTGCCCGCGCATCCCGATATAAGGATACTGATAGCTACGCAAATAAATTGCGTTGACAAAACCTTGCGGCAGTCAATAACGGCGTGTATGAAATCTGATACGGCGTTCATCTATAAGCTTATAGAATGAGTGAATTTAAAATTCGCTCTAATTAGTTCGTTGTGTATTTTTTAGTTGTTCCGGATCAATCGGTTCGCCGAGCGTGACGGTCTTATCGGGAGCACTTAAAATTCTTTGACCAATCTTTAAGTCGGCAGACTTGATAACGAGTTGATTTTTAGAATCGAGCAGTATCTCATCTACGAAAATCTTTTGCGGGACGTTACTTTCATCGAGAGCCACAAGATACTTTTTATCGTTCTCATCGGTGAGGATTGCCTTCCGGGGAACCATTGGTTTGCCTTTTAGATCCTCAAGGGTGATTCTCACCTTTCCGTAATCGCCAGGGACCAGACGCTCTCCGGTTTCGTTTTCAAGTAAGCTATTATCGATATCTATTTCGGTACGCATCATGCGGGTGCCTTTATTAAACGCCCGAGCTTTACGCGAAATCGCAAGTGGCTTGCCTCCAATCGATTTGATCTGCGGGTTCCCGACATAAGATTTATGCCTCAGGATTACAGGATCACCCGCTTCCACAAACGCTGCGTCCTCAAGTGGCACATAAACAACAGCACGCACTTGGTCGTATCGCACGATATCCAGTAAACCTTGCTTAAGGTTTGGGTCACCAGGTTCCACATAGTCTCCAGGATCCGCGTATCGTGCGGCTACAAGTCCTTCGAAAGGCGCACGAATTTCTCGGGAATTAGCTTTGGTAATTGCTGCTTCAAGATCAGCAAGTGCCACCTCTTTTTTCGCCTCGGCTACCTCATAATCGGCACGCGAAGACTCCACTTGTGCATGGGCGTGCTCCAAATCGGCTTCTGCAGAACTTAGTTCAAATACAGCCTCATCGAGTCGCTGTTTGCTCAGCGACCCTCTTTTTACAAGCGCTTCCATCCGATCCTTTTTGATGGTTTCGATTTTGATTGCGGCCTCTTTGGAACGAACCTGGGCCTCCGAAAGTCGGATTCCAGCTGCTCTTCGCTTGAGTTCCGCCTCGGCTTCTTTGACAAGCTCTTCACGGTGCCTTACAAGATCAGCCACTCCTTGTGCTTTGATTAAGATAAGTAACTGACCCTTTTTTACATGGTCGCCAAGTTTGACATAAACATCTGCAATCGTTCCGGAAATGCGAGGAAATATTTCGGTTCGATGCTCACCTTCGATCGAGGCAGATAACTCGGTCTCTCGATCCAGTGGGCTCGCTTGCACCTTGATTGTCTCCAATCGCGGTTGTGCAATGTCCGCCCTGGGTGCAGATAGCTCAGGTTCAGAGCGGTTACAAGATGCTCCTGAGACGAGCAACAGTATGAATGGCCCGCAAACTGAAAATAACAGACGCAACTGTGGGTTCATTTTTCGATTCCAATTAGACCACTGTTTTTCCGGGTTGTCGTTTGAAGATCACGTAAAGACAGGGAACCACCAGCAGAGAGAGCAGGGTCGCGCCAATTACGCCGCCGATAATTGCTCGGGCCAGTGGTGCGTTCGCTTCACTGCCTCCAAAACCGATGGCCATTGGAAGCAACGCTAGCCACGTTGTGAAAGACGTCATCAAAATGGGCCGCAGTCGGACGCTCGCTGCCTCCAGAATTGCATCCTTGGCAGAGCCGTGCTCGGCAAAGTGACGATTTGCAAAATCCACCAAGATGATCGAGTATTCGACCACAATACCCACCATCATGATGATTCCCATAAAGGCCATAATCGAAAGATTGGTATCAGTAAAATAAAGCATCAGAACGACGCCAATAAAACCGAGTGGTACCGTTAACAAAACAATCAATGGATCAGTGAAGCTGCGAAATTGCGCGACCATCACCAGATAGACAAGAATGACGGCAATCAAAAATCCGCTTGAAAACTGTTCAAAAGCTTCGCGCATCGATCGAACCTCTCCACTCATCCGGAAGCGGACGCCTTCAAAAAGTGACGCATCGGCCAAGACTTCCGCCTTAATTTGATCCCACTGATTTTTTTGGTCTGGGGAAAGTAACGTAATGAAATCTTGGATATTTACATCATCTTCAAAAACACGAACTGCTTTTTTGCGGACGCTTTCACTTAATTGAAGGCGATCTAAAACGGCGTTGATAGATCGTGTCCCTAATCGGTAGATTTTTCCACGCTCATCTTCTTCTTCCTTAGCGCCGAGTTCGATCAGCTTATTTTCAATGGCTGTAACGACCGAACCGATGTCAAACCCTTGCTTGACATTTGCAAAAACATCAGTAACCCGGGAAATATTGACGTGGCTCACAATTCCGGGACCGGTGGTTCGATGAATCTCAGCGATGTTACCGAGTTTTAAAGGTCGTCCTTCATTGTCGCTTCCGACAGGTATCGAACGTATCGTATCAATGCTATCCAACGCCTCTTCTGTATACTGAACACCAAGGAAATAATGATTGCCTTTGTCTTTGTCGATCCAGAATGCGGGTTGGAAATTGACAGAGCTATTGGTCGCTGCCACAAGATTTTTCATCACTTCATCGGGATTTAAACCCAATCGACTTGCCAGGTCACGATCCATTTCTACTTGTAAGATTGGATAATCGGTCTGCTGGGCGATACGGACATCTGCGGTGCCGGGAACCGCTTTCGCAGCGGCAACAATCTGCTTTGCAACAGTTTGTCCGATTTCTAGATTAGCACTGTTGATTTGAAAGTGGATCGGAGCAGGTTCACCCATGTTGAGTGCTGCAGTCAGCATACCACCGGTGTCAAAAGCAAATTCAACATCCGGAAATTTCCTCCGCAAATCGTTTCGCATGGTTTGAACATATTCAGAAATGTCGGGCGATCCCGGTTTGCTTTTAGTTTGTACCAACATAAAGGTATCCATCGATCCCGTATTCGGCGTGTAGGCCGCTGGCCAATCCATCAGGACTCCGATATTGGAGACGATGATTTGAAGGTTGGATTCAGGATTCTGCTCAATGCCAATAGCAAAGCCGGGATCGGGTGCGCCGATCAAATTGATAATTTCCGACTCTATTTTAGCAATGGTACTTTCGGTTTCTTCAATTCGAGTACCCGTTGGCATGCGAATAAAAATAGACATCTGCCCCGAGTCGACTTTGGGAAAGAGCTCCTGACCCAAATGGTGATTCATCAACAGCCCGGCCAATACAAACGCTACTGCGGCCGACAAAACAACGAGATAGCGTAGCCTCAATAAGTGGCGAAGCATCGTCTGGTAGGTGCGGGCAAAAATACCTGACTGCAAAGAGGTTTCTCGTCTTATATCGTTCGTTTTGCGCACGTTGAGGAATCTGGCACAGTATGCGGGTACCAGAGTGATTGCCAAGACATAGGACGCAAAAATCGCGATGCTCGCGGCAATCGCTAAGGGAGTGAATAGAAATTTCGCGAGGCCGCTGAGAAATACGACAGGAAAAAATACAATTGCAAAGGTAAGCGTTGCGATGAACATCGGACCTGCAACTTCTTTTGTTCCATCCATCGCAGCTTCTTTGGCTGTTTTTCCCATTTGTGCGTGTCGCACAATATTTTCAAGCACGACGATTGATTGATCGACCAAAATACCAATTGCAAGCGCCAGTCCACCAAGAGTCATTGCATTGAATGAATCATTGGTGAAAAACATGCCAAAAATCGCGGTCAAGATAGCAAGTGGAATGGCCAGCACGATCACCACCGTAAAGCGTATGTTGCGCAGAAAGATAAGCACAACGACGCCGGCGAGCACTGCGCCGAGCCCCGCGGCAAGCTGAAGAGAATGATTGGCCTGCTCTACGCCAATTGATTGATCCATCGCCACAGTCAGCACCAAACTATCCATCTTGGGGTCGTTGGATTGCTCGACTTTAAGTCGCGTTTCAATATCGCG
>JAYZMM010000026.1:0-26697 GCA_036153155.1 Planctomycetota bacterium | reverse complement strand
TGAGAAAGCGAGGCTGTTTCTCAAAGAGAATCCCGAAGTAACGCAAAAATTACGTGAAGAAGTATTGGCGGCGGGTGGTCATCACGACATGTTGGCTCAAGCCGATGGTGCCGAGTCTTCTGAATCAGAATCGGAGGCAGTCTCAACCGGTTGAGGTGATGTCTGCCAGGACTCGATGGTCAGTGCGCACGGTTGAATGCCTTGAGAATTCGGGAGACGGTAACCAAATCCTACCTAAGCCGGAATCTCGATGTTAGCCATACGCTCGAATCAATCATGTGTCCGCCGCCCTGCATTTTGTAGCTCGATGAAGGCCGAATGGCTTTCATCGAGCCTTTTCTTTGTGTCTCGGTCTGCACGTGATTTTGGTCCCCCATCTGTTGTGAAGAGCCTCATTATCGTTTTGCTTTTCGCTACGGGGAGTATGGCAGTTGCCGACGAGACTGAATCCGAGAATGCCGAGAATGCACTGTCGGGACTTGCTGTTGCGCATGCCTTGGAAGGTGTGCTGACCAAGGTAATCGAGCAGGCCGAAAATTCGGTCGTCCCGATTGCAATCTTTCGCGAGGGAGGTGTTGCCGAAACCAATCGAGTGATCGGGGGGCGAGGTTTCCGCGTGTCTGATCCCGCCAGTCAGCCGCGGTTGGATGCGGTTCCGGATGCGTATGGCACGGGGGTCGTGGTGAGTGAGAGTGGATTGATTCTCACAAATGCACACGTGTTGGATAGTGGTGGCGGTGGTGCGACGCGGATTTTTATCCGTCTCGCGGGTCATCCGCTGTGGGATGAGGTCCGGATCAAAGCGACCGATCCTTACAGTGATCTGGCGGTGCTTGAGGGGATTGCACCGGAATATGCAAAGCACAGTTGGCAGCCGATGTCGTTGGGCGATGGCTCTAAGGTACGTAAAGGGCAAATTGTTATCACCCTGGGCAACCCCTTTGCGCTGGCGAGTGATGGTGAGGTAAGCGCGGGCTGGGGAATTATCTCTAATCTGAGGCGCAAATTGCCACCGGAGCAAAAATCGACGAACGTGCCAAGTCGTCCCAGCATGCATCATTTGGGTACGCTCATCCAGACCGATGCAAAGTTGAACCTGGGAACCAGTGGTGGACCGCTATTGAATTTGCAGGGCAAGATGGTTGGCCTCACCACTTCGCTTGCGGCCATTGAAGGGCATGAGAGCGCGGCCGGTTATGCCATTGCTGTCGATGCGGCATTTCGACGCGCGATGGGTTTGTTGATGGAGGGCCGCGAGGTGGAGTATGGGTTTATGGGAATCCGCCCGGGCGAGTTAAAATGGGCTGAACGGATTGCAGGCGAACGTGGGGTGCGGGTGCAAAGTGTTGTTAACGGAGGCCCCGCGGTGGGACGAGTCCGTCGAATGGATATCGTGACACACATTGACGGTCAGCAAGTCGATTCGCTGGATGCGCTTTTGCTTTCCATTGGCCGTACTCCTGCACATCAAGCAGTGGAATTAAGCGTGCTTCGAGAGGGGCGACCGTTAACGATTCCTGTCAAGCTGACAAAAAATCGGATCTGGGGAGATGCGGTTGCCACGGTGCAACCACCACCATGGCGGGGCCTGCGAGTGGAACACCCGGCGGCGATGCGACCCTTCTCGGATGTATGGCAAATTCCAAACAATTGCGTGATCGTGCGAACCGTTTTGCCAGGCACACCTGCCGACAAAGCGGGCTTACAGCCCGGGATGCAGATTCACCGCTTAGCAGAGATCCCGGTGGATTCGGTTGCAGTGTTCGAGCAGGTCAGCCGGGGATTAAAAGGGCCTGTCTCCGTCGAGGTGCACGATATGCGGGGTGGCCCACCCCGTATTTTTCAAATTGCACCGCAGCCAAAATCACCCCCCCGTTAATAGAAACTGGCTTGAGGCTGGTGACCCTCGGTTCGACGCGTTATCATGACGCGATCTGGGTGCGCCTGGGTGCGACTATGCCGAAAGCCTCGTAGCGTAGACGCCGATTTAAATTCAGAGTTATCCTGGTCAAATTCTGCGGACGCGATCATGAAGACGGATGAACTGAGAGAAAAGTACATTCACTTTTTTGAGGAAAAAGGGCATCGCCATCAACCGAGTGATGTGCTCGTGCCGACCTGGGATCCATCGGTTCTGTTCACGCCTGCCGGAATGAACCAGTTCAAGGATCATTTTCTCGGGAAAGTAAAGCTTGATTTCACGCGGGCAACCACATGTCAGAAGTGCCTGCGCACAGGGGATATCGAAAATGTGGGGCGGACTGCGTACCACCACACTTTTTTTGAAATGCTCGGTAACTTTAGTTTTGGAGATTACTTCAAACGCGATGCGATTTTCTGGGCCTGGGAATTTTTAACCGATAAGAAGTGGCTTGGTCTTTCCGCAGAGCGTTTAAGCGTGAGTGTATACAAGCAAGACAAAGAGGCAGCCGACATTTGGCATGACGAAGTGGGTCTGCCGGAGAACCGGATTGAGTGGCTGGATGAAGATGAAAACTTTTGGCCGGCCAGTGCCCCGAGTCAGGGGCCGGATGGTGTATGCGGACCGTGTAGCGAAATTTTTTATCACGACGAAACAGGAGGCGCGGTCGAGATCTGGAATTTGGTATTTACGCAGTTTCAGCGGGTGGGTGAGCCACCCGATAATCTTCGACCGCTGCCAAGCAAAAATATAGACACTGGTATGGGCTTAGAGCGAACGGCGGCAACACTTCAAGGTGTGGAGACCAATTTTCACATCGACACCCTGCTGCCCCTCGTCAATGCCGCCGCTGAAGTTTGCGGGAAAGATTATCAGTACGATTCGGAAAATGGTCGTCGGCTGCGGAGGATCACAGATCACATTCGCGCATGTGCAATGGCAATTCATGAAAATGTATATCCGGGTGCACAAAAAGAGAAATATGTGATTCGCCGACTGTTGCGTCGAGCGGTCCTCGATGGGCATCAGATGGGGCTGCGTGCTCCTTTTCTGTTTCAGTTGGTTGGACCGGTGTTCGACATCATGAAACACGCTTATGAAGATGTAGCCGATTCGGCCAATCGGGTTGCAGAGGTGGTCAAAAGTGAAGAATCAAATTTCTTCGGCACGATTGACGCGGGCCTTGCGCATATCGAGAAAATTTTCTCCCAGATGCGGGCAAACCATCGCCAGGCAGTGGATGGTCAACAAGCGGCCGAACTTTATCAGACCTATGGTGTGCCGGTGGAAATGTTCGAGTCGATGGCAGCAGAGAATAATTTTGCTTTTGACTGGGAGGGATATCGCCAGGCGATGCGAGATCATGGGGAAGCCTCCGGTAAGGTGAGTCATGCCGTAATGGGGATGCATGGCCCGATTGACGCCGCTAAGAAGGTGCTGCACGAGGTGCAGTTTTTAGGATATGAGGTTTTGGAGGCAGAGGCGGAAATAAAATTTGTCGTCGCTCAAAATCAACTTTGCGATCATTTCCAGTAGTTAGGTCACGATGCGCCCGCCATATTAATCTTAGACCGCACCCCATTTTATGGAGAAAGCGGTGGCCAAGTCGGGGACCAGGGCGAAATAAACGGTGATGGATTTCGATTTTGCGTCACCGATACGCAAAAGGAAGGCAAGTTGTTGCTGCACTCGGGTCACCTTATTGAGGGTGAAATCGCACCCGGTTGTCGAGCAACAGCCCGAGTCAACGTATCCAGGCGAGAGGCAATTCGCCGTGCACATTCGGCAACCCACCTTCTGCACCACGCCCTGCATACGCATCTCGGGGAACATGCCCAACAGCAGGGATCGAAGGTCGAAGAGGACGTCTTGCGATTCGATTTCAGTAACCCAAGTGCCCTTTCGGCGGATCAATTAGAGCAAATCCAGTTGCATGTCACAGAACGAATTGAGCAGGATGCTGGAGTCACCGCATCCATTCTGCCCCTTGCTGAGGCCCGGAGCCGTGGTGCCATGATGCTCTTCGGCGAAAAGTATCCTGATCCAGTCCGGATGATCGCTATGGGCGACTTCAGCAAAGAACTATGTGGCGGGACTCACCTGGAGAATACGGCAGACGTTGGCCTATTTGAGGTAATTTCAGAGGAAAGTGTTTCCGCAGGCACCCGGCGGATTGTCGCATTCACAGGTGAAAAAGCTCGAAAGCATCGCGAGAGCGCCGAGATGATTCTTTCGCAGATTGCTCAGCAACTTTCGATCGATCTGGATCAGATTCCAGCGGCGGTCGAGGCGCTGGCTCGTCACGTACGGGACATTAAAAAGCGGATTGAAAAGCACACCCCCCAGCAAGCTGAATTCAGCTTAGAAGGAGCGGCTCGAATGCAGCGGTCGCTACCGCAGCTTTTGCATGCAACAGCCAATGTTTTAAATGTTGCAATCAATGACGTGCGCGATCGGTTTGAGGGGCTGCTTGCGGAGCGTGGCGTGTTGGAAAAACAACTTATCGAAGCCGCTTCAACCGAAACGGTATCGGCAGATACATTATGGGATATGCGCGAAGAACTTGCAGGAGTCCATCTGATTGTCGCGGAGGTCCCTGGAGGCAATGCAGGTCGATTGCGGAGTCTAATCGATCAAATTCGTCGCGAAAATTCTAACGTGGCAGTCCTGCTGGCCAGTCGTATGCCGGGGGATAAAGTCTTATTGGTTGCTGGAATCAGCGACCAGCTCATCGGAGGGGGACTTGATGCCGGACAGTGGGTCGGTGCTGTTGCCCCGGTGGTGGGCGGTGGCGGAGGTGGCAAGCCCGGAATGGCCCAGGCAGGTGGGCGTGAACCGGACAAAATACCCCAGGCGCTTGAGAAGGCCAAAGAATTTGCGCAAGCTGCGGTCTAAGCATAGGACCGCTTGGCAGCATCTTCTCCATGGGATATGTTGCCATCGTCGCCGAGGACTTGATGCAATCGCATGTCAGGAGACCAGCGGTCTCGAGATATAAAAAATTACAAAGGAGGATTGAAAGTGGCCTATACTCTGCCCGAACTTCCCTATGCGTACAACGCTTTGGAGCCCCATATTGATGCGCGTACGATGGAAATTCACCACACCAAACACCACAATGCGTACATCCAAAAAGTGAACGCAGCGATCGAGGGAACCGAATTTGAAAATTTGAGCATTGAACAACTCGTCTCGAATCTCGATGGTGTGCCGGAAAATATTCGTGGCGCCGTACGGAATAATGGAGGCGGTCATGCCAATCATAGTCTCTTCTGGACCGTAATGAGTCCGGATGGCGGCGGCACCCCGACCGGCGCGGTTGCGGCCGCGATCGATACGGATCTGGGTGGATTCGAGGCCTTCAAGGAAGCCTTTTCACAAGCGGCAGCAACCCGCTTTGGCAGCGGTTGGGCTTGGCTTTGCGTTGATAGCAGTGGGAAGCTTTGCGTCTGCTCGACTCCCAATCAGGACAATCCCCGAATGACCAGCCTCGTCGATTGCGCCGGGACCCCGATTCTCGGGTTGGACGTCTGGGAACATGCATATTATTTGCACTATCAGAATCGTCGTCCCGACTACGTAGCGGCTTTTTTCAACGTGGTTGACTGGGACGCGGTTTCCGCACGGTATGATGCCGCAAAAGGATAATTAATCGCACGAGTGGATCGATTTTACGATCGTGGAGACCAGCCTGACGGTTTCAGGCTGGTCTTTTTTTTACGGACCGCGTCAATCAGCGGACTTTCAGGGAATCATCTTCTGGGCTCCGCTGGCAGTGACTTCATTGATTCTATGTTATTTGTGATCGCGCGTTTTGACGTTGACCCCGAAAGGCAGAGATCTATAATCCGCACCCCTGAGTTGCGAAAAAATGGAATCTGTTCGATGCTCTGCGACAACTTCCGCCGATAGAATAGTGTGGCGGGAATGTAGGAATAGAGTGAGTAATGATTCTGACTATCAGTAAAGGTTTCTCTTATGCATATCGATAAAAAACAAATTCTCGCCCTGACCATTTTTTTGGTAGGCATAAGTGGTTGTCAGAGTGGCGGTTCTTCTTCTTGGAAGTGGTGGGGCGCACAAAAAGATCAAGCTGTTTCACCTTCTGAACTCGCCGGTTCGCCGTACGATGGTGTGAAGCTTCCATCGACGCAGGTAACCCCACCGGATGTTAGTGGGGGAAAAGCGTCACCTCAGCAAAAATCGTTGGCCACGGTTCCTCCGGGAACACCGACGCCGAATGCGTATAGTGTATCCGGTGTTCCACCAGCCTCTTCTGGTGGCAAGCCGAGTTACCCGAGTACATCCTATCCCAGTACGCCATATACCCACCCCCGACCGAGCACGCCGGGTAATCCGGTAGGCACCGTGAGTGCACAAGTGCCGTCTTCCAACGACCGCGGTACATCCCCCGTGGCAACGCCGCGATATCCCGTGACTGGCTATGCGGCTGGCAATCCTCAGCCCAGATACCCCAGCACTGGGTTCGATGCATCTCCGGTCGCAAGTCAACCGTCTGCTCCAGCGCCTTCCAGCGCTGTCCCCGCGTCGGGCACATACGGTGCGACCACGCAAACGTCAGGACAAACAGGTTTCAATACCGGTGCTTCCTCGATGGGGCCACGATACAGCGCAACCACAGGAAATTCCTTTACGCCGAATCAATCGTCTACTCCACAGGCCGTTGTGCCTCCGACAAGTGGAGTATTCCCGGGTAGCACGCCTGCTGCTACGTCACCGAGTGGGATCGGGCCGCGTTATGCCAATCTGCCCAGCACTCCGAGCGGAGCGAGATATGATGCGCAACCAACAGCCCCCGCCGTGGATACGCCGGTGCGGGTTGCCCCGATCGTCTCACCGGTCTCAGGCTCAGGGACTGTAGCAGGTACTCCCGCAATGACCGGTCAGGATCAAGTTAATGCACCAGCTCAGAATCGGTACTCTGCGACCGCCAACGTGACGCCCACTACCCCGGGAAGCGCACCAACCCGACAAGTCGACTTCACTCCGTTCCAACCGGGTAGCACAGGTCGATACGTGCCTGCTTCAGACCCTGTTGACGTTCCCTCAAACTCCCCGACTGAAAACAGTTTTCAGCCGGGCATCCCTTATAACCCGCCTGCCCAGCAACGTCCCTAGTTGAGATCGCAGTTGAGATCGCCAAGCGCAAAGAAAACCATTAAGATTGATAGAATACCAATGCTTTGATAGCCGTCCATAAATGCCAAGGAAGGCATTTTGTACAGAACTATTTCTGTACCTCTTCAAAAGAGCAACGAACACGGAAGTTCGTTGCTCTTTTTTTATACGATCTTTCTTTCGGGGCGCATTGGTGTGGCAGTGCGGCGGTTAGTACTACCAGCCCATCACCATGTTGGACTCAATTACTTTACGCGATCGCTCCAGATCAGCCCCTGTTTCGTGCATATAAAGTCGAATGGCTTGTACCTTATCGCCCGATGCTTTCGCTAGACAGTCTCTCGCCGTGTTACAAGGGTCCACTTTATCTTCAGCTAGGCCCAAAGCGCTCTTTGAGATGACCCACGTATCCCGCGGTCTTTTCGTTAAACGCGTTACCTCTTCACCGGGGTAGGCGTCTTGCACAACGCTTGTTGCCGATGGTTCGTCGTCAGCCCAGGTGATAATAATGTGGTTGTCCGTCTCAACCTCAAACAGTGGCATATTAGACTTCCCCCTTCGTCAGTGTGAAACGGTGATTTATCCAAAAGCTAAGAATACCCGAAACAGGGTCTATTCCACAACAACCGGGCCAGATTTCAGGCGAGGGTCCATACTTGCGGGGTCATCGCCGGTCACTATAATCAGGCGATTAATCTCCTTTTTGGGGGCCGTAGCTCAATTGGTTAGAGTACCGGACTGTCGATCCGGTGGTTGCGGGTTCGAGTCCCGTCGGCCTCGCTCGAGTTCTTTTCGTGAACTGACGAATGCGACGAACGTTGCATGATTTTTGCAGCTGGTTGGCAGTTTGTGGCAATAGCCGCGCTTGACCATGTCTGTGGCGTTTCTATTATTGCGAAGGCGGTCGCAATTATCTGTCCGCGATCGGCGTTTGCGTGCGTGTCTTGAGTGGAAAATCAATAGAAAAAAAGAAGGAGTGACCTCGAATGCAGTGCGGAGCAAAATTATTTTGGCTGACGATCTTAAGTCTGTTTGTGTTCGGGGCGTTCGGGGAGAATAGCGTCATGGCAGAAGAATCCAAGGAAAGTAGCGATGCGGCGACAGAGAACGTTCTTGATTTCAAGATGAAGTCGTTGGATGGTAAGCAGGTCGATCTAAATCAATACAAAGGTAACGTCGTTCTCGTGGTCAATGTTGCCAGTGAGTGTGGTTTGACTCCTCAATATTCACAATTGCAGGCATTGCATGAGAAGTATGGCCCGAAAGGACTTCGCGTGCTTGGATTTCCCTGCAATCAATTCGGCAAGCAGGAGCCTGGCACTGCTGAAGAGATATCAGAGTTTTGTTCATCGAATTACGGAGTTACCTTTGATCTTTTTGAAAAGGTTGACGTCAATGGCGATGATGCTTGTCCGCTTTATCAGTTACTCACGCAACTCAACGCCAAGCCCAAAGGCGCTGGCGATGTCTCGTGGAATTTTGAAAAATTTATTATCAATCGAGATGGCAAAGTGGTGCATCGCTTTGAACCGCAGACAAAGCCAGATGATCCAGTGCTGGTTGGCGTGATTGAAGGTGAATTGAAGTCAGACTAAATCTCTTATCGGCCTGACAGGCGGACCATGATGGCGCAAGATGCCGATCCAAATCAGCGTTCCCCAAGAGCCCAGGCCCTCGGTCTGGTGATATCGGTGGTGATTTGCTTTGGAGCTGCGTTGCTTGGAAATCTCGCCACCATGCCGCAGATTCCCACTTGGTATTCGGGAATCGCTAAGCCGGCATGGACGCCTCCCGATTGGGTGTTTGGCCCGGTGTGGTCGTTGCTTTATGCGATGATGGCCGTCTCGGCCTGGCTCGTCTGGCGTAAGGTCGGTGGGAAAACGACCAGGGTGCCCCTGATTTGGTTTGGGACACAGTTGGTTCTTAATAGCCTGTGGAGTGTGCTTTTCTTTGGGATGCAAAAGCCGGCCTGGTCGATGGTGGAAGTCTTCTTTCTCTGGTTGGCGATATTAATGACCATCCGCGCTTTTTGGCCCCTTTCTCGGTGGGCCTCGCTGCTGCTGGTTCCGTATCTTTTATGGGTATCATTCGCCTCGATACTGAATGTGGCAATCTGGCAGTTGAACCGTTGAGTCGGTCCTCTGATTTCAGATCAGGAAGCTGCGGGCGGACCCTGTTCTGTTTTTTTCTTCCGTGCTTCCCACCACTCACTCATATGCTGGACCACCACAAAAAAGGTTGGCACAAATAGCACGGCCAGGAACGTGGACGTGACCATGCCACCGAGCACGGTCGCGCCCAACGAGATCCGGCTAGAAGCGCCAGCACCCTCCGCGACTACCAGTGGCAACATGCCGAGAATAAAAGCAAAGCTGGTCATTAGAATCGGGCGGAAACGAAGCCGTGCTGCTTCGGCTGCCGCATCGGCGATCGATTTGCCCTGTTTGCGGATATCACGCGCGAATTCAACAATCAGAATTGCATTTTTACTAGCGAGGGCGATGACCAGAATCAAACCAATTTGTGCATAAATATCGATGCCGAACGGCAAGACATAGATTGCGGCGGCCGATCCTAAAAGTGCAATCGGAACCACAAGGATCACCGCGGTGGGGCTAGCCCAGCTTTCGTATTGTGCTGCGAGCACAAGGTAAACCATTACCACGGCCAACACAAAGACGATAATCGGTTGACTGCCCATATTGGCTTGCTGGTAAGAGACGGCGGTCCAGGCGTAATCACTTCCGAACGGGAGATGCTTTTCTGCCAAGCGTTGCATTGCGTTCATCGCTTCACCGGAACTGTATCCGGGGCTCGCTTGCCCCACCAGAAGGGCCGCCGGATATAGATTGTAGCGACTAACGACCTGCGGTCCGTAAGTACGTTTAAGATCAATCAGTGTGCCCAGCGGCACCATATCCCCCTTGCGATTTCGAACTTCTAAACGCTTGAGTTCCTGAATTGAATTTCGAAACCGATTATCTGCCTGGATGCGCACCTGATACGTGTAATTAAATTTGTTGAAGTCATTGGCATAGAACGTTCCCAGGTATCCTTGCATCGTCTGGAAAACATCATTCAATTCCAGGTCCAATGTGGCCGCTTTTTGTCGATCGACAATAATTTCCATCTGCGGAACACCCGCTTTGAAGGCCGTTTGAATCATTGCCACGGAAGGTTCATTCTCACCGTCCTTCCTGATTGCAACGACCGCGTTTTCCAGGGATTCAAGTTCATTTTGGATATTGTCACCCGATTGCGATAGAAGTTCGAGGCTAAAGCCACCGCTAATACCCAGTCCCGGAATAGAGGGCGGTGGAAGAGCAAACACTTTGGCTGGCTGATAATCTTTGAAAATGGCGTTCAGGTTATCGAAAATGCCGAGCAGCGATGTTTCCGAGGTCGTTCTTTCAGACCAGTCTTTAAGAATGATATAGATAATCGCGTTATTCGAAGAGCTTGTGTTGTCCAGTAGGGATCTCCCACCGATGATGACCGTATCTTCCACACCGGGCAATTTTCCAATCATCCCCTCCAGTTCACTGGTCACTTTATGGGTTCGTTGTAGCGAGGCCGCTGCCGGAAGTTCGATAGAGACCAGCAGATACCCCTGATCTTCGATGGGTAAAAACCCTGTAGGCATCGATTGGAACCACCACGCTGTCAAGACTACAAGCGTCACGAAACCGAACATCGTGGCATAGACCCAACGCACGAGCCTGCGAATCAAGGCGAAGTACATTTCCTCGCAGCGGTCGTAACAACGATTGAATGTGCGGGCAAATATCCCGGGTTTCTTTGGAGGCCTCAGGTAAACGGCACATTGTGCAGGTTTTAAGGTCACTGCATTGATAGTGCTTATCACTGCGGTGGCGGCGATTGTCAGGGCGAATTGGCGGTACATCTGCCCAACGATGCCGTCTAGAAAAGTCGAGGGCAAAAAGACGGCCATCAATACCATACTGGTTGCGATGATTGGTCCAAATAGTTCATCCATCGCTCGGATGGTTGCATTTTTAGGGTCCTCTCCATTGCTCACATGGTGTGCGGCGTTCTCAACAATAATGATTGCATCATCGACCACGAGGCCGATTGCCAGAATGAGTCCGAATAACGTGAGCATATTCACGGTGAAGCCAAACGCCGCAAAAAAAACGAATGCCCCGATGATGGTAACCGGGACGGTCGTGGCGGGAATCATTACCGCGCGCCAATCTTGCAGAAACACCAAGATTACTACTAATACAAGAAATCCGGCCTCAAATAAGGTTCGATACACTTCATCAATGGAAGCTTTGACAAATTTTGTGGTGTTAAATGGTATGTCGTAGACAAGACCTGTCGGAAATCGCTTGGAGAGTTCCACCATTTTTGCCTGGATCGTTTCGGCAAGATTCAGTGCATTGGCACCGGGCAACTGGTACACCGCAACCCCGGCACTGGGTAGTCCATTTTTTTCGCAGTAAACGCTATAGTCTTTGCTGCCCAACTCGACTCGTCCCACATCCCGCAGATAGATCAAGTCGCCATTGTCGCCCGTTTTAAGAATGATGTTTTCAAATTCGCTGACCTCCGTGAGGCGACCCTTCACATTAAGAGTCAATTCGAATTCTGTATTCGGGGGCGCTGGAGGCGCACCGAGTTGGCCTGCTGCAACCTGGACATTCTGCCCCTGAACCGCCTTGAGAACATCTTGAACCGTTAAATCGCGCGCTTTAAGCGCGCCGGGATTGAGCCAGATCCGCATCGAGTAGTCCCCACTACCAAAGACCGTGATGCTACCGACCCCATCAATCCGCGAGAGTTCCTCCTTGATTCGCACTGTGGCATAATTACTTAATGCCAAGGGGCTGATCGAGCCATCGGGTGATGTCAGTGCGACGATCAATACGATGTCGGTTGATTGTTTTTGGGTCACCACCCCCTGTTGCTTCACCTCCTGCGGTAGTTGGGGTTCTGCGATTGCAACGCGGTTCTCAACCAAGATCTGTGCGGTATCCAGATCGGTACCGATGTCGAACGTCACAGTGAGGGTGTAAGTACCGTTGCTTGCGCAGGTGCTGGACATGTAGAGCATGTTTTCCACACCGTTGACTTGCTGCTCGATCGGTTGGGCAACAGTTTCAGCCAAAACCGTAGCATTGGCTCCGGGGTAGGTGGTGACCACCTGCACGGTCGGGGGTGTGATTTGTGGATATTGCTCAACGGGTAAACGAATGAGCATTACGACGCCAAGAATCATCGTGACGATGGCGATCACATTCGCAAAAATAGGCCGTTCGATAAAAAATCGCGACAGCATTGTGTTTCGACATCCTCAGAAGTTATTGGACACAGTGGGTCCCGCGTTGACAGCGCGGAATCGATAAGGAATCAATCCCCCTGCCCTCCGGTGTCGGGAGTCTGGTTTGCGGCAGGCTTGGGTGATTGCTTGGATTCTGCAGTCTTTTCACGCGAGCTGACTTTCGCACCCGGAGGAGCATTGTGCTGTCCGGAAATCACCACGCGATCTTCGGTAGATAGCCCCTTCTCAATGACCGTCATCCGGCCGACTTCAGGGCCTATTTCGATATACCGGTAGTTGGCAATTTCATTTTCATCAACAACGACCACATAAGTCCCTACGATATCTTGGCCAATCGCTTCGCTGTTTATCAACAGATGCGGGCCTTGCGAAACCGGTACGCGGAGATTGACAAATTGTCCCGGTACCAAAACCCGGGAACCTGTTTCCGGTTTGGGATTGTTGAAGAGTCCGCGGACCTGCAACGTGCCGGTGTCGGTGCTGAACTGATTATCACTGAAATCAACTAGACCACTGTGGGGATATTTGTCTCCATCAATGTTGAGTCCAAGTTCCACTGGAATTTTCTTTGAATTTACCGGTGGACGTTCTCCTTCCCGGATCGATTTTTGCACGCGATCGATCGTTTGTTCGTCAACGTAAAAGTAAGCGTATATCGGATCAACCGAAACCACTGTCGTCAGTAGCGTTGCCTGGGCAGTTCCTCCGGTGATCAGATTACCTACCGAGACATAATTCCGGCTGACCTGTCCCGCAATGGGAGAACTGATCGTGCAATAATCTAAATCGAGTTGGGCCTCTTCTAGCTGTGCTTGGGATTGCAAGACATTTGCATCCTGTACGCCCACGTTCGCAATAGACCGATCAATAGTGACCTGCGCGATCGCACCCGGATCGGTTTTCTGCAGACCAATGTCTCGTTTGTATTGGATATGCGCGAGCTTTTGTTGAGCTTTGGCTTGTTCGAGGCTCGCATTCTGCTGATCGACTTTCGCCTTAAAAGGCCTTTGGTCAATAATAAACAGTACTTCATCTTTACGGACTTCCGAGCCACTTTCGAAACGTATCTGGTCGAGGTAACCCGAAACACGACTTCGTATATCGACCGAGTCAATCGCCTCGACTTGTCCGGTGAAATATTCGTAGAGGGTGATGTCTTGCATCACGGGCTGCATCACGGTTACAGGTGCCGGCTGCTCAATCGAGTTGCTTTTTCTGCCGCATCCGCCAAGGAGTAACCAAACGCCCATTACGAATATCGCCCAGGTCATCACAGGCAGCGACTCTTTCGGCTCTCGTCGCCACCGCGGACCGGGGTGCGACCTCTGGTTTGAGTTGATTTGTGCCCGCTTGCATGTCTTCGCCACGTTCCTTTCAACCATTCCACGACCCCACACTTTGAAATCTCACCGAAGTCAGTCCGGTTCGAGTATAGTTAAAATCAGGCGATAAATACCGCACGACACGGCCGAATCCGACCGATTCGCGGTAGAAAATTAAGGGTGGGAAACGAAGGGTGACCCTATTTTTCTGGCATCTTTTCAGGCCGGGTGCCTAGAAGTTCGCCGCCCCACTTGATGAATCTGCCGGAAAGTCGCCCCTGCTCATCCACTGAGAGGTTATTCCAGTCGTTTCCTTTCTCGCCCCAATCGAAAAAATAACCATCCGCTTTGGTCCATTTTCCATGTTCCTCACGACCGGCACCTTGCCAGTGGCAGGTGCCATCGGCCTTGACTTGCATCATGCCTCCGTACCATGCCCAGGTGCCCAGAATGGCAGGTGTGTCACCCGAGTGTCGGTCCTCGTCGCGGTTCCAGGCGGCGACCACGATGAGCATGAAGGCGAGAAAGAGCAGAGAGTATCCCCCGACCTGTTGCAATTGTTGGTGTTTCATGTTGATGTTTCCGATTTCTAAGGTAGACATGCTGAATTTGTCTTGATAGGCGGCACGGATTTATCGAATCTCGTCTCCCCTGCGGCCCAAAAGGGGATGGAGTAGTATGTCATGTTAGTAGAAATGCACAGCCGAAGTAAGCAGGGAAGTCTATAGGATTTTGCCAGTGGCCGGTGGCGGATTCCGCCCGAGTTCTGTTCTGAGCCAACCGGGCCGATTGGTGGTTATCCCGTCGACTCCACAATCAGAGAGAGTACGAGCGTAGACCGGATCATCGACGGTCCAAAAATAACAGCGCAAGTTTTCACTGCGTAACCTGGCGACCTCCTCGGGACAGATAGTCGCCCGCGCATCCAGATCGACCCCGTCGAAGTTTAAACGCTTCGCCTCTTTGATTAAGACCTCGATATCCGCGTGATCCCAGGTATCTTTTTCGTCTTCAGCAGCGACACACAACAAGGCTGCGACATCTGGCAATTCAGTTTTTATTTTCGCCAGCAATGGTGCGTTAAAACCGATCAGGACCACGCGCGATTGCTGCTGCGTATCCCGTGCAAATTGGGATGTTAGCGGTCCGATTATTTCGTCACCGCATTTCACTTCGACAAACAACTTCCCATGCGGTGGAATAGTCGCGAGAATCTCAGCCAATCGCGGAACGCCCTCTCCCGCGTACTTGCCCTCTCTCGCATTATGGCTGGCATCCAATTGTTGGATCTGGGCATAAGTCGTATTGCTGACCACTAAGTTCTGATCGCACGTTCTTCGCGTGTCGGCATCATGTATCGCAACAATTTGTTCGTCTTTGGTCACCCGCACGTCGATCTCAACGGCATCGGCCATTTGTTGCCAGGCTAAGACAATGGCGGCCAGTGTGTTTTCGGGGGCATCAAACGACGCGCCACGATGCGCAACGATTTCGGTGGGTGGCATGGAAAATTCCGATCACTTACTGCGTACTCACGATAAAAAATCTAAAAACGCAAGCAATATAGCAAGTCAATAATTTCGACCCTAAATAGCGGTTTGTCGCTCGCGACCGTGAACAAGGATTGATCCAACCGTTCCGCTCCGTTAGCTTGGCGACAGTCCGGTCGGGTGACTGCAAAGGACAATTGATACGTAATCATAGCTACGACGATGAGAGCGCGAAGACCGATGTTGGGACTCAAGTCAGATACCTCCATGCGTTGGGTGCAGCAGGTAATGAACAACCTCGAAGAGGTGTTGGTTGATCATGCACACTGTGAAAAAAAGGCAGCCCGCACGGCAATGAATTTACTGTGTGCCTATGACACTCATGCCGATTTGTGTCGGGAAATGACCCTGATTATTGCCGAAGAGCTTGAACACTTCGAACAAGTTTGCAGCCTGCTTGCGCGACGGGGCATTACGTTTCGACGGCAGCAACCCTCGGACTATGGCAAAGAACTCAACAAATTAGTTCGATCCGAAGAACCGGATCGAGCCGTAGATCGTCTACTTGTTGCCGGCTTGATCGAAGCGCGTTCCTGCGAGCGATTTGCAGTGTTGCGGGATCACCTTGAAGATTCAGAATTGACACAATTTTATGGCAGCTTATTTGAGTCCGAAGCACGACATCACACGACCTATCTGAAGCTGGCACGCACCTTCGCTTCGTCAGAAGAAGTTGTCTCCAGGCTTGATGCCCTGGCACGTGCCGAACAGTCCATCCTTGATCGAGGCAGTCTGCTGCCAAGGATGCACAGCTGAACGGGAGGTCAACCATCAACCTGGTGACCTGGTCATGGTCAGGATGTCTCGCGGTGCGAGTGCAGATGAAAATGCGGCATGCCAGGGTTAATCAGGGGCTTCGCGAAATACTTGACATTCGTTTTAAATGCTCTTATCATCAAGACTTACAGTTTTTGTTTGCGGATTTTTTTAGATTGCCGATATACTGTCATAGTGCGGTAGCGTAAGAACTTAAGAACTATTGAAAGGCATTCCGAGGTCTCAGATATCCTTTCGTTGATTCCCAGTACATGAGGGTGTGGGCCTCGACTGGTTGAATGTGAGGGTGTGAAAACAACGTGACAACAACGTGACAACAACGAGGGGCTCACTAAATTAAATTTTAACGGTGCGTTTCCCGAAACATGCTGGAACAGAAGAAAGTAATGGAGAGCATAAAATGAAGAAAAATTGCATTGTCAATAAGCAGCTCAGGAAACAACGGACCGGCTTCACGTTGGTGGAACTGTTGGTGGTGATTGCAATCATTGGCATTCTGGCGTCCATGTTGTTGCCCGCCATCAATTCTGCTCGAGAGAGTGCCCGCTCAGCCCAATGTGGCAGCAATACGCGGAACCTTGGGCTCGCAGCCCAGGCTTACAGTAGCCAGAATCGCGAAATGCTTCCGGCGATTTCAGGAAACCAAGGCGGCAGCGGCTTGGTGGAACTGATGCCGTATCTCGAAATGGCCAATATGTATGATTTGGTCTCCAATGGCGGAACCGTTAACAAAAAAGTCCCGATCTTCATGTGCCCTAGCGCGGTCGATAAAGAAACGGCCGGCCTTACCCATTACGTACAGTGCGTGGGTACGAACTACCAATATGCTCTGGCCGACGGAGACGCAGGATACGACGACAATTTTACAGCCGGCACCGGAACCGATGATGGGAACGGAAACATGATGGGTGCCGATGGACCAGGTGCGTTTCGACAAACGCGAACCAGCCGCGCCTCGATGGCCCGGGACGGGGAGAGCAACACTATCTTTTACAGTGAAAAGAGCGATCAAGGTTCGGTTAACGGCACGCTGGGTGCCGTCGTGTTTCACACATCGGCAAAACCGAACAATGCAACCAATGGTCAAATCGTTCCGACGGAGACCCACGCTCACAGCAATCATCCTGGTGGCGTGCAGGCCGCGTTCGGCGATGCCCATGTGGAATTTTACAGCAACAACGTAGATCTGAATCTCTGGAAAGCCCTCAGCACCTCCAACGGCGGTGAATCGTGGGGACTGGCCGGTTCTCAGTAAATAAAGGTTTGCGTTGCCATCGCAACGATCGCAAAAGCGAAAAGCCCGCAGCAATGCGGGCTTTTTTTCTAAACAGATTTTTTGTTTGTGCCGATTTATAGCTCCGCGACCACCAGATCACCCACCTCGCTGGTGCTGTAGCCCATTTTACCGGCCGATTGACTCTGCATTTTTTCTCCCGTAACGCGTGCGACGGCTGCATCGATGCGACGTGCTGCGTTCGTTTGCCCTGCCTGCTCGAGCAGCATCGCCACCGCATTGATGGCGGCGATCGGGTTGATGACTCCTTTGCCGGTATATTTCGGTGCGCTGCCGCCCATCGGTTCAAACATGCTTGTGCCTCCGGGATCAGGATTGATGTTCCCCCCGGCCGCAACACCCATGCCGCCCTGCAGGATACCACCCAAATCGGTAATGATGTCTCCGAACATGTTGGTGGTTACAATCACATCAAAATATTCCGGATTTTTGACCATCCACATGCAACATGCATCCACATGATTGTAATCAGCTTTCACATCCGGGTAGTCATTGGCAACTTCCTGGAAGGTCCGCCACCAGAGGTCATGTCCGTACGTCAGCACGTTGGTCTTAGCGACCAGCGTTAACATTTTCCCTTTGGGATTATTTCGCTTTTGGGTGTATTCAAAGGCCCAGCGGATGCAACGTTCGCAACCCTTGCGGCTGTAGAGAGCCGTTTGACTGGCGACTTCGTCGGGGGTTCCTTTTTTTAGAAAGCCGCCAACTCCACAGTAAAGGTCTTCGGTATTCTCTCGCACGACAACAAAATCAATGTCGTCGGGTCCCTTGCCCGCTAACGGCGTTTCCACACCCGGCAGCAATTTTACGGGCCGCAGGTTAATGTACTGATCGAGTTGGAATCGGAGTTCTAGCAACAGGCCCTTTTCCAGAATGCCCGGTGCGACATCGGGATGCCCCACGGCCCCAAGATAAATGGCGTCAAACTGAGAGAGTTGCTCGATGGCACCCTCCGGCAGCACCTCGCCGGTTTGTAAATAGTGATCGCCACCAAAGGGAAAATCGGTGAGTTGATACGAAAACGCTTCGAGACCCGAAACGGCCTCTAGGACCTTGAGTCCCTCAGCAACCACTTCCGGCCCCGTTCCATCGCCGCCGATCACCGCAATGCTTATCGCGTCGTTATCGTTTGTACCTGTTGTTGCAGCTTGCACCCGATTAGACCTCCACTCTGCCAGAATTGTGCCAGAAAGAATTAGCGAGGTGGGATTCTAACAATCCGCGGTGTGGTTCTCAAGCGAGTCGTTGCGCACGCAAACAGCAGTTTATTTTTCAACGAACGAAAAATCAGCCAGAATCATAAAAACAGATCGACATTCGTGCGGCAGATAGAGACTTTCGGGTGGGATGCTTGGTGAGCAAGCCGGTCTAATTTTCGCTGAAATCAAGTTGCGTTACCGCCTCGCGAGAGACCGGATTGCTGAGGAATTTCTCGCGGCATTGCGGGCAGAGATCAAAGCGCAATTGTTGATAAACCTCACCGCTGACCGCATCACATTCCGAATCATCCATCTGTTCCAGGATGTCCTGGATTTCATGGAGATGGTCGCGGTCATCATCACTTTCATCGGTGTTGTTTACTTCAGTCGCGGCATATATCTCCATTCGAACGACGTATCGCAGAGCTTGATTCGGATCAATGAGGCGTTTGCAAGAGTCGCAAGAATGATGAATCATGGCGATTTTGTTCCTTCAAGAATTTTATAGCAATCCCTGCCCCGTCCGCGACGGCGACATTGTCGATTAGTTTTACTTCACTCATCGACCACTTCATCCTACTGATCTCGACCCTGCGCTGACAACCCAAATCATAAATATTTATTCATATTTTATGTCTCAAATGGTGCACTCGTCAGCGTTGCTACCGGTGATACGATGTGGTGTCTTTAAAAACAAAAGCATCGGCCGAAGCAGTTGATTCAGCACTAGCCGGTCGCACACAAGGCGGCTACAATTGACGGGGCGGAGTTGGTTGCCTCGTAAGGAGATAGGACTAATGACGCGTCTTAATCTCAGTGCGCTTTCCGAGAGCCCGGGAATGAGTTCTGCAGCAGTTGCTGCAAGCACGGGGTCGAGTACCGGACATAGCGTGCTGGTTCTCAATCGCCTCTATATGGCGGTGCACGTAGTGAATGTGAAGCGTGCCATCGCACTTCTGTTCCGCGAACTCGCAGAGGTGATCGATATCGAAGCGGGCCGCTATGTCAATTATGACTTCCTGTCCTGGCGGGAGATAAGTCAGCTCAAGCTTGAATTCGAGCAACGCGATCCGCAATCCGACTGGTTGCAGTCGGTGCATTTTGCGGTTGAAATCCCCCGAGTAATCAGGCTTTTAACATACGACAAAGTGCCGCGCCGAGGGATGCGGTTCAATCGGCGGAACGTCTTTGCGCGAGATGGTAATCGATGTCAGTATTGCGGCAAGCGATTTGCCACAAGTGAACTTAGTCTGGATCACGTTCGACCTCGGAGCCAAGGTGGCGAAATGGGGTGGGAAAATATTGTCTGCTGCTGTGTTGGCTGTAATTCCCGTAAAGGAGGAAGGACGCCCGAGCAGGCAGGAATGCGACTAGTCCGACAGCCTAAGCGTCCACGCCAACATCCATTGCTTCGGGGAAAGCTGAAAAATCCAAAATACGAAAGTTGGAAGGCTTTCCTGAGCGAAGCATATTGGAACGTGGACTTGACGTGATCCAAGCTAAAAGATTCGCTGCGTTTCCGGCTTGAGTTTGCCTCAGGCTGGCTACTCGTTTCAGGTACTCTCGCCAAAGGGAACTCCACAAAAAAAGGTTGCCATAAGGCAACCTTTTTTTGTGTTTGATTCGAATCGAACCGCTCTATCTCTTCTCCTCGTTTTCCGACGAGGTGATGTATCGCCCTGCCTTATTCCGGCGGGCCTTTGAGCGGCTCTTTCTTTTCGGTGATCACTTCCAGTTGCGGTGCCATCTCTGCGTTCAGCTCGGTGAAGGCCGCCCATTCTTCCGGCACGTTGTCTTCGTGAAAAATTGCTTCCACCGGACATTCGGGAACACAGGCTTCACAGTCGATGCATTCATCCGGATGGATGTAAAGCATTTTTTCACCTTCATAAAAGCACTCGACCGGACAGACAACCACACAGTCGGTGTATTTGCATGCGAAACAAGGTTCGGCAACCACGTGGGTCATGATGAAAATCTCCTAGCCTGAAAAATGCCTGAAAAAACGATTGCCGGGTCCACTGCCGCAAGTGCGTCGCTACTACGCAGCGAGATGCGGGACGTTACAGGTTACCCAGTTTCTATCATTATCGACCAATTCGTACCGGAACTTATAGCTATTTTCTTTCGAAAGTCAAGCGATTTGGGTTAAGTTGATATGCGAAAATCGCCTGAAAGCCCCATTTCTCTTGCTTCGCTTTCAACCCGCCTCTAAAATCAGGCTGTCTGCTTTATTGCAGGGGAATGAAGCCGATTTAGGCAACTTTCGCCCGGATCTCCAGGGGAGAGCGTCGGGGTAGTCACATTTTGCAGCAGGGAACTCAGTTGTGGCGCTTTCGGAAGTCGATCGCGAATTGCTCGACCGCTGTCTTGCGCAGCAGCCCGGTTCGTGGAAAAATTTTGTAGACCGGTTTATGGGCTTGGTGATCCATGTGGTCCACCAGGTTGCCCGTAACCGTACTCTCCGTCCGTCGGAGGCAGATCGCGATGATCTTGTTGCCGAGGTGTTCTTGACATTGGTTGCCGACGATTTTGCAGTCTTGCGGCATTTTCGAGGGCAGAGCAGTTTGGCTACCTATCTCACCGTTGTCGCCCGCCGCGTAGTGATGCGGGCTATCACGCGTGTAGGCTCACCGGTGGGCGGTCCATCCGCACAATTTACGAATCAGCTTCATGCCGAGGTCGCCGATCCACATCCCGTGGCAGCGGACGTTTTAAGTGATCGGGACCAAGTGGAACGACTATTGGCCGAGTTAGAGGGGGCCGAACGAGATATCGTACGCCTCTATCATCTTGAGGGCCGGAGCTATTACGAAATCAGTATGGCAACAGGCATTGCGGAAAATAGTATCGGACCGCTGCTCAGTCGCGCCCGTGAAAAACTGCGCCGTGTCGACGCGAATCAGACCTGATTCTACTTCGAAACGCCTTCGCTGCCGCGTCACGACGACTACTGGGAAGCACAAGCGTACCGTCTTGCGCTCGGATTGCAGATGTGGACGGATTGCTTTGCGACACAATCTGCGGTTGCGTTGGTGGTTCACTTGCGGGTGACGACGCTCGCCATAGGCTCGCCTCGCGTGCGGTGGCAGTGGTCGCTTGAGACCCGGTTACGGGAACATGACTGAGGCCCGCTACCAATTTTTTTGGTGAAACTTGTTGCTGCGGGTTTGTGTCGGTTGCCGCGGTAGGCGGAGCGGATCCAGGTTCAGTCACGCTCACATCGGGAAATCCGGGATAGCTTGGCTTGGCCCACAGATCGCTTTGCGGATCGAGCGGAGCAATCTGGACATCTCCAAGCTTCAACGTGAGTTGCATGCCGGCTGCCGGCCAATCGATATCGGTCTTTCGCGGCAAGACAGCACCAGTGTCAGGGTCGCGGAAATGATCGCTGTTTCTCGCCGCGGCGATGAGTTGCCCTCGTGCGTCAATCAACTGGATTTCATTAACGTAGCCGCTTGCCGCGTCGAGAATGAGTATGCGTGTCATCGAACCGGTAGGACCAATCAGAGGACTTCGGATTTCAAGCATCCCGTCATTTCTGCGGAATGGCCCTTGGTGTTCCTGGTGAGGAGGGAGCGAAACCAGTCCCATCGCTTCGGTCAGCCATTCGGGTCGGATGGGCAACGCGCCGGCAATTTGTGGGACCGGATATTGATCATAGCGACCGTAATAGAGTGCCGGTGGCTCGGCCCGTTTGACCCAGAACCAGAACATTTCCTGATTGCTGCCGACATCCATTTCCTGGCCCGTAACTCCGGTTCCCGCTCGCAACCGCACGTTCCGTTCACTACCAACCGCCAAACTGGTCCGGAGCGAGGGGAAGTCGGTGCCACTGATTCGCGAGTTGGTCGAGTAAATCCCAGTGATTTTTGCGCGATTAGCGTTCACCACTTGGGCCACTTCTTCGAGTGAAGGCTCTTTGCCCGCAAAAACGACCGGTGCATTCGGTTTGAAAGGCTGCCATGCGGTCCGCGGACACGAAGCACCACTGGCCACCAGCCACGTGCAAAAGAGCATCAGCCAGAGGTGATACGATGATTTTTGCGTTGGATGCTTGTCTTTCATAAGTAATTACCGCAATGTGAAAATCGGTGCCTCATTACTCTGTATTGGCCAACAGCAGATTGGCCAATTCATCTTGGATTTCACGCGATCTGGCGGGGCCTGGATGAACAACCGGCACACGATAGGTCTCCTCCTGCCGACTGCAATAGACGACAAGTTCCTCGCGTTGATCAGCTTGCGATTCGGTCTCCTCCAAACGCATTACCCGGCGCCGAATTAACAGGAGGGTCAATACATAACGGAGGTCTTCTTTTTCTGGTTTGTCTGCCAGTTCATGAAAAAATTCCAGCATCACATCGTTTGGCGCCCAGCCGATTTTTTTGCCTGTCGCTGCCGGCATACATGACTTCCACCAGCCGAGTGAATCTTCAGGGGCACCCTCCCAAGCATCTTTCGAAAAGTCCTGCCGGATAATTTCTGCACCGTCCGCAAGCAGCACCGAATAAAAGATCTCCCCCGGTTGAAATTCTTTCTCGGTGACTGAACACCGACGGGCACAGCGTTGAATTTGAAAATCCACGGCAAGCACAGGGGTTGGAGAGTCTGGAAGACTTGAGATTTCGCCCGCAAATACGGTGGGTACTGCGTGCAAAAGCGGGTGCGGATCGTACGCGAATGAACCGGCGGGCGAAAGGCACACTTGAGATAATCGTCGATTAATTTGAGCTATCGTCGCATGCGTTGCCATTGCTGGCAGGGGTCGGCTCTCGGTAAACTTAGGACGTAGAGATTTACCACGGCGTCTGGGAAACCGCAGGATTGACGGTTGCCCCGGCAGAGTCGAGAGGAGGAACGGATGGAAAGCCCTGCGCCGCGAATGATTCGTATTTTTGATACGACACTTCGAGATGGCGAACAGTCTCCGGGTGCCAGTATGAATCTGGCGGAGAAGTTGAAAATTGCTCAAATGCTCGCCGAGTTGCAGGTCGATGTGATCGAAGCCGGTTTTCCAATTGCCTCGCCAGGCGACTTTGAAGCGGTTCGTGAGGTGGCAGCACAGATCAAAGGCCCGGTGATTTGCGGGCTGGCGCGCTGCAGCGACGCCGATATTGATCGCGCTTGGGAGGCCTTGGAGGGCGCCGAAAAATCTAGGATCCATGTTTTTCTCGCCACCAGCGCGATCCATCGCGAGTTCAAACTGAAAATGGGGCAAGAAGAAATTTTAGAGCGGGCCGTGGCAGGTGTACGTCGCGCAGCGGGATATTGTGCAGATGTTGAATTTTCTCCGGAGGATGCGGCCCGAACCGAAATCGATTTCCTCTGTCGGGTCGTCGAAGCAACCATCGAGGCCGGGGCGACCACCGTCAATATTCCCGATACGGTGGGCTATGCCACGCCGAGTCATATGGGGCGGGTGATTGGCACACTCAAAAAGCGTGTTCCGAATATTGACCGAGCGGTAATCAGCGTCCATTGCCATAACGATCTTGGCCTGGCGGTTGCCAACAGCCTGGCAGCGGTGGAAAACGGTGCCGGTCAAATCGAGTGCACAATCAACGGAATCGGCGAGCGGGCCGGCAACTGCTCACTCGAAGAGATTGTGATGGCCATGCGCACGCGGGGCGATGTTTACCAGACCGACACACAGATTGTTTCGCAGCGATTGGTACCAGCCAGTCGCCTCGTATCAGCGGTCACAGGACTTCAAGTGCAACGCAATAAAGCGATTGTGGGCCGGAACGCTTTTGCACATGAGGCCGGCATTCATCAGGACGGGATGCTCAAAGAGGCATCGACCTATGAAATCATGCGGCCGCAGGATGTCGGTTTTTCGCATACTGATTTGGTGCTGGGCAAACACAGCGGTCGGGCCGCGTTGGCCGATCGGGCATCGACGCTTGGTTACGTCTTGACCGACGAGCAATTAAACCGTGTATTCGCTGATTTCAAAGATCTGGCCGACAAGAAAAAAGAAATTTACGACAGTGATGTCGCGGCACTTATCGAACAACAGATCCGCGTGCATGCCCAGCGGTGGACGCTCGACTCCTACTGCATGGAGATTGATAGTGATTCCACGCCACGAGTAAAGTTGACGCTCAAGCATGGTGACCAACTGCAAACGACCGAAATGGCATCTGGTGATGGCCCGGTCGATGCGGTTTTTCTCGCGATTGAGAAGCTGACCGGCTATGCGGTCCGCTGCACCGATTTTTCGGTGCACAGCGTCTCGGTGGGACACGATGCCCAGGGAGAAGTCAATGTGGAGGTAGAGTATCAAGGGAAGCGTTTCCACGGGCGAGGGATTTCAACCGACAGTGTGGAGGCCAGTGCGATTGCTTTTCTTGAGGCGATCCACCGAATCGATACGCTTCAAGAGGCAACAAAGGCCAGGAAATAAAAGATGCTTCCGGTGATGAACGTGGCAATCATGTCGAGTGCTGCCAGCCTGGCCCAGAACCGATGGCGTCCACTCCAGGCCCCCGGTCTCGGAGGATGAGGGATGTTTCTCAGTGCCCAGGCGAAGACATACACCCAGAGGACGGCCGTGCTGATGGCGAACGGCAGATGCAGCCACAGCGCGAGATCGACCCACCCGGTTGCAAAATAAGGAGAGCCGATCGCGCGGGGTCGCCATGGGTAGACGCGGACCTCAATCTCAAAGAGCACCACAGCCACGGCGAGTAGTATGCCCAGTGTGATCTGAATCCGTTTGTGCAGCGTATAAAATTTCCGGTAGCGGACCAACGCAATGCTGATACAGAGCAGTGGCACAATGGCAAACATTGCGATCAGCACCACATCCATCATCAACGAGCCCCGCCAAGGCAGAAAGCCATCAATTCCGGGATAATTTTCGACCGCCGTCGCATGAAGTGGCTCGTTCATCGCTAGTCTACTTTTCGTGACGGGTGGATTGCGGTTAAGGTGGAGCAGCAAGTCTAATTAAATGTTCCTATATGATCGCCCCCCCGTTCTCCAACTAATTTCTGTAATCCATAAAAGGTTGCCGCTTAAAAATGAAAACCTATCAAGCGTTGATCTTCGACTGTGACGGCACGCTCGCCGATACGATGCCAATCCACTTTCGCGCCTGGTCGCGGGCGGCCGAGCAGTTCGGTTTCACGTTGTCCGAAGATCGTTTTTACTCGCTCGGCGGAATTCCCGTCGCAAAAATTGTGGAAATGCTTCTCCGCGAAGCGGGACTTACCGAGGATGTACAGCGTATTGTTGACTTTAAAGAAGCTGCCTACCTCGAATCGCTACCGCACATCCAACCGGTGGAACCGGTACTCGATATTGCCCGGGCCTATCGGGGACAGCTGCCGCTGGGGGTCGCTTCGGGAAGTACACGCGAGATGGTTCTCCGGACACTCGGGCAGTTGGGGATCACCGATTGGTTTGACTGTATTGTGGGCGCGGACGATACGGAGCGGCACAAACCCGAACCCGACTGTTTTTTAGAGGCGGCTCGCCGGTTAGGGGTTGAACCAGCGGAATGCTGCGTCTACGAAGATACCGATACCGGGATGGAAGCAGGCCGCCGTGCGGGGATGGATTGCGTTGATATTCGTGACTTTCACACGCCCGCGCGGTCGAGCGGCACCGGCTAGGCCAAGGCCAATGGATGTCAGGCCAGGATCGGATGAATGACGTTGCCGTGCACGTCCGTGAGACGGAAATCCCGTCCGCGAAGGCGAAACGTCAAACGGCGATGATCGATGCCGAGCAAGTGCAGCACCGTAGCATGTAGGTCATGCACATGCACCGGATGATCTTCGGCAAAATAGCCAAAGTCATCGGTCGATCCATAAACCGTGCCCTGACGCACCCCTGCCCCGGCCATCCACATCGTGAAGCCGTGCGGATGGTGGTCCCGGCCATATGCTTCTCCGGTCCCTTGAGCGACCGGGGTGCGGCCGAATTCACCTCCCCAGATCACCAGGGTATCGTCAAGCAGTCCACGGCGGCGAAGATCGGTCAAGAGTGCAGCGATCGGCTGATCCGTTTCTCGGCATTGTCGCTCGTGATCTGCTTCGAGTTTGGTGTGTGAATCCCAACCCTTATGATAAAGCTGCACGAACCGCACGCCCCGTTCGACCAAACGTCGCGCAAGCAGGCAATTATTGGCAAACGAAACCTGACCGGGCTTAGTGCCATACTCGGTGTGAATGTGGTCCG
>JAYZMM010000025.1:0-13251 GCA_036153155.1 Planctomycetota bacterium | reverse complement strand
TGGGACTTGCCGAGTCAGTAAGCACAAATCTCGACGCTCTCGATATGCGGTCCTCGCCCTCACAGTCGCTGGGCATTGCATCGTTACCAGATCCGTTAATTTATTGGAGCGTTGCCGATAAAAATGGTTTTTGGGGCACAGACCCACAACCGGAATATGCAGGGCTTGGTTATACGGGCCGCGACATCTTTGTTGGGTTACCGCTGGATGGGTATTCGAATCATCCCGGCGGCATCTCAAAGTATGCCGATGGTGGTGACCTAGGGCTCACTGCCGGAGACGACATCGATGCGCTGGTGGTGATTGATCTCGACGGCAACCCCCGTGATTTTGATCCAGTTGTTGATGCCATCATTTACTCACTCACCGGGAACTCTGCGTCGCTGGAATTGGTCGACTTTGCAGGCGCCGTGGACAAAAGCGGGGCTGATATATTCCAAGTCGGTCTCGGCATGCTTATTCCGAGCCGGTTTGCCAGCGCCGAGGAGTTGGGCCTCAATCCGATGGCCGGCGATGACCTTGATGCGCTCGATGTTGCGATCCCCAGCCTGGTGGGCGATTACTCGACCGCCGTGCCTGAACCGGCAACACTCATCATGTTGTTGCTTGGGCTGTTTTTGTCGCCGATGCGGCGACGAAAAGCTGGCTGAACCAGGGTGTCCTTAAAATTCAATTGCTTTGCTTTTGAAACGCCAAAAGCCAGGTTGTATACATTGAGTATAACTTGGTTTTATATATTGAATTGTTGCACCAATTTATTGAACCAATTTCCGAATCGCGTATACTGGGGTCAAGCACAAACAGTTAGGGAGCAAGGCTAATGCGTTTGATCATGTTTTGTCTCGTCGCCAGTCTGGCGGCATCCACTGCGCGGGCGGAGATTCTTTTTCATGATCGCGCTTTTGCCGATGCGGTTGTCGATCACAACCTGATCTCCGGTTACAACGATCCAACCTCAGCGCTCGGTCGCAACGACTGGACTGCCGACATGGTTGGTGTAAATCAGTGGGGTAGCGACATCGGAACTTCGCTCGGTAATGGCGGCTATCTAACCATGGAGTTTGTCGACAATGAAGTCGGCGGAAGCGGCGACAGCGATAAAGACCTTTGGGTCTTTGAAATCGGTGGTGTCCCAGAGGAATTGCAGATCGAGATATCGGTTGACGGTACCAGTTGGCTCGACGTGGGCATTGCCGATCGGGTTAGTGCGGCGGTGGACTACGGAGTGGGTGTTGATATCGATCAATACTTTACTGCCGGCAATGGGTACGACACGTCGACTCGATTCCGTTATGTGCGGGTCTCTGACACAGGTAACAACACCTACAACATGTTCAATAAGGCGGGTGCTGATATTGATGCCGTTGCAGCGATCTACCCGCTCAGCAACCAAACCACGAGCGTGCCCGAGCCGGCGACACTGCTGCTCTTGTTCTTCGGTCTCGCCTTGTTGCCCCGGCGACGTTGCCGCTAGGCAATCGTAGGTGGAAGAGAAGAGCCAGAGATCGGACTCGAACCGATGACCTGCTCATTACGAATGAGCTGCTCTGCCAACTGAGCTACTCTGGCATTCAAATAGGGGCATTGAAATAAGTCAGCCACAAAGTACCAGATTATCGGGACCTATCGGGCAAAGCAATATCCCCACTCTTGCTACATCATCTCCAGCGGATCGACATCCGCAATCCATTGAACCTCCTCAGGCGTTTTTAGTTCCTCGGTTGCGGCACGCACGGCGCGGGAGAGTGCAAGTGGATCCTCTGCCTGCAGTTGAATCGCAAATCGGTATTTTCCCCGCAGCTTCGCAAACGGTGCCGGAGCGGGGCCCAGGAGACGAAAGCGGAAATCGGCCTCACGACACGCCGCGCCGATGCGCTCACCGATCGAAGTGGCAAATTCGCGCGTTGCCATCTCGACGGGTCCACGCACCAAGATTCGAACCATTGCACCGTAGGGCGGATAGCCAAGTGCTTTACGCAGCGGGAGCTCCTCGGCCGAAAAGAGTGCGTAGTCGTGTCGGATTGCTGCCCGAATAGCCGGATGGTCCGGCTCACAGGTCTGCACCAGCACGTGTCCGCCTCGCTTGCTGCGACCGGTGCGACCGGCCACCTGCGTGATCAGTTGAAACGTTTTTTCAGCGGCTCGAAAGTCAGGTAGATGTAGGGCTGTATCGGCATTGATCACCCCGACGAGTGTCACGTTTGGGAAATCGAGACCCTTGGCAATCATCTGAGTGCCGAGCAGGATGCGAATCTCCCCAGAGCGGAAACGATCAAGTGCCTTTTCGTGGCTGCCCGGACGGCTCATCGTATCGGTGTCCATCCGGAGGGATGTGTGCCGGGGGAACCGTTGCTGCACCTCATCTTCGAGTCGTTCGGTGCCGCGTCCAAAAAAGTTGAGTCCCTTGAAGCCGCATGCGCGACACTCGTTGGGAACCGGGATGTGATAGTCGCAGTAATGACACACCGCCCGTTTGCGTCCACGATGGTGGGTCAGGGCAATCTCACATTCGGGACACTCGCTGGCCTGTCCGCAGGAGGGGCATTGAATGTGGGTCGAGAAACCACGCCGATTGAGCAGCAGTATCACTTGCCCATCGTCATCAAGTGCCTCCTCCATCGCTCGATGTAGCTGTCGGCTGATCGCGCCTCGGGCATGCCGGTCCTGCTGATGGGCCCTCAGATCAATCGTAGCGACCCCAGGCAGTGGCAGGTTGCTAATCCTGCGTGGCATCTCAACTCGGGTGTAGCGGCCATCGAGTGCACGGGCGTGGCTCTCCAGTGCCGGGGTGGCAGATCCAAGCAGCAGCGGCACACCAGCCGCCGCCGCCCGCCGCTCGGCAACTTCTCGGGCATGGTAACGTGGCGCCGTGTCCTGTTTAAAAGAGCTTTCGTGTTCTTCGTCGATCACGATCAGGCCCAATTGGGGCGTGGGCGCAAAAATAGCGCTGCGGGCACCAACCACCACCGCCGCACCACCGGCAGCAATGCGGGCCCATTGCCGATGCCGCTCGACATCGCTGAGATGACTGTGCAGCACCGCTACGCGGCCGAACCGCGAGCGAAAGCGTGACACGGTTTGCGGGGTAAGCGAGATTTCGGGTACCAGCACAATCGCCTGGCGTCCGTAAGACACCACTTCCCGGATCGCCTGAAGATACACCTCCGTTTTGCCGCTGCCGGTGACGCCATGAATCAGGATTGTTTCGTTTCGACCTTCCCGAATGGCGCCCATGATGGTTTCAAGCGCTTTGGCTTGATCCTCGTTCATCTTCAGGTGAGGCTCCTGCGGTGTAACCGCTTCGGGGTCGGCCTCGACCGCCATCCGACGCGATGTGCTCACCAAAAGTCCCTTGCGACGCAGCGTGGTCACCGGGGCCTGCGTGCAGCCGACTGCTGCGGCGACGTCCGCAGGGGTCGATTCGGGATGCGCGAGCACATAGTCCAACACGGCCGCCTGTTTTGCTGGTAGTTTTTGCGCACTGCGAGCACGCGCAATAGCCTCGGGTACAGTGAGTAGCGTTACCATCCGTGTGCCCGCACCGCTACGCACGCCGGCAGGAATGACCGAATCAAGAACTTGTCCCCAGGGGCAGAGGTAATAGTCGGCCATCCAATGCGTAATTTCGAGCAGTTCATCCGATAGCAAGCGGCGCTCGTCAATCACTGCCTCGATTTCCTTGAGGGGCCGGTCGGGCTTGGCATCGGGCAAGACATCGACGCAGTAACCGACCACACTGCGATTGCCTCGCCCGAGAGGCACCCGCACGCGGCGGCCAGCCTCGATCTGTTCTCGAAGCGTGTCAGGTACGCGGTAGTCGAGTTGCCGAGTCATTCCGCTTGGAAGCACAATGCGCGCAGCGCAAACGCTTTCGGCCGCATCCTGTTCCCATGCTGGGGGCTGCGTATCAAATAGATGAGGTTGGTCTTCGGGCATCTTCAACTCGGTAACTACCGCGCGGTGTGCCGGTCGGCTAAGTTAAGGGTGCTGTGATTGTCGGCTATCGGCCGCGCTTTGGCGAGAGGCAACAAAATTCTAGAAAGAGAGCAATCGATGCGGATCGGAATTTACGGCGGATCATTCGATCCGATCCATTATGGGCATCTTTTACTGGCCGAATCAGCGCGCGAGCAGCTGAATCTCGATAAGGTTGTTTTTGTTCCGGCTGCCATCGCGCCACATAAGCGTAGTCAGGAATCGGCTCCTGCTACAGCCCGCATCGAAATGCTCAAGCTAGCGATAAGCGGTAATGCCGCACTTGAGGTTTCACTTTTGGAGATCGATCGGGGCGGAGTCAGTTATACGGTGGATACGCTAAACGCACTTCGTGATGCACATCCTGAGGCCGAACTGACTCTATTGGTCGGTGGAGATACGCTTGCCGACATGCCGAATTGGAAAGACCCGGAGCAAATTGTCAAGATTGTCCGCGTTGCTGTGGTGGATCGACCGGGCGCAAGCTTCGAGGAAATAGTGCTGCCGGACGCGGAGATACTCCACGTGTCGATGCCATTAATCGATTTGAGTAGCCGAGAGATCCGAAATCGCGTCGCACGAGGCGAAAGCATTCGCTACCGGCTGCCGCGAGCTGTAGAGCAGTACATCGTTCACTCGAATCTCTACGGCGATGGTGCTTGAATTGCCTCGGATCTCTAGGCTGCCCTGCGGACGATAAGCCGCTGGGCAAGTTCCTCCGGCAGGTTGCTCCGATCGAGCTGTTCCTCGGCCGCCAGTGCCTCGCAAACGATCACGAGTCGGTCGGGAATACTCAACTGGGGGTCCAGAAAAAGCATTTTTTGGCCACGGACAACGCAGCTTCCGCCGTCGATATCACCGACATATTCCTCACGAACCAGAAAGCCGAGTTTTCGGGCAACCGTCAACGCGTGCTCGAGTAGTTCCACGTGATGCATCCTAGCTTCTCCAGCCCATAAGGTTCCTCCATGACCAACCGCCCGAGGGGCGTGTGCGTCGAATTATACGAGGATCCCGTAGAGAGGCCCAGGCGAATTCGTCGATATGGAATCTGGCTCTAAGTCACAATCATTACTTAAGTTAAGCGATTCCTATCCGGCAAGAAACAACGACAGTGGCACTCAGGTTATCGGGCTAAACAATAGCGATTGGGCGGATCACAAAGTATGGCAGACAAGCAGCCGATCGAATTGAGCGAAAGCGAGCAGCTTCGATTGCTCAAAGAGCAACTCGCCCGCGCGCAGCGGATGACTGCCCTGGGAGAATTGCTTGGCACGACCACCCACGAATACAACAATGTTTTGATGACCGTGCTCAACTACGCCAAAATGGGCATCCGGCATAAGGATGAGGCGACCCGCGACAAAGCGTTTGAAAAAATTCTGGCCGCCGGGGAACGGGCTGCAAAAATTACTAACAGCATTCTGGGGCTTGCCCGTAATCGCTCCGGCGATTTCGAGCCCACGGACCTTGCGAAACTGGTCGATGATGCGTTGGTGCTGTTGGAGCGAGAATTGAGGAAATATCGGATTGCGATCGAGACGCACTTGGAAGATGCGCCGCCGGCGCGAGCGAATCCGAATCAAATACAGCAAGTCCTCTTGAACCTGCTGATCAATGCGCGTCAGGCGATGCCCAATGGTGGGCAAGTCGTTATTCGGGTTGGGCTTGACCAAGCCTCGGGAATGGTCGAGCTTTCGGTCCGCGATAACGGACCAGGAATTGCTGAAGACAAACTTCCCCGTATTTTCGATCCCTACTATTCGACGAAGAAGGGGCCCGATGAGACAGGGAAGGGAGGAACTGGTGTCGGACTATCCGCATGTCGGGATATCATGGAAGCCCATCAGGGAAAGATCTTAGTCGCCAGCACCATCGGCAAAGGGACTGCATTCACGCTGCGAATACCGGTGGCACAAAATGTCGCAGTTGCAGGGACTCCCACCGTGCCACTCGGGATGCCGAGCACGTCATCGACATTGCGAACGGATCGGTAGAAGACCCGATTAAAATGGGGTCGGATTCATCCGCTCGTAAAGGCGGCACAAGATTTCCTGCTCGAGAGCCGTATCACGACCGATGGGAATCCAGCACGCGGGACCTCCCGGTTGTGCAATCCGATCGGTTGCCTGACTGACGGTTTCTCCGAAGCGATAGCTTGCGACCCCCGTGATGGACTTCTCTGGTTGATAGACATCCTCTAGATCTTTTAAAACTTGCACATCGACAAGATAGCCATTACCGTGAGGGATCACACGGATGCGTGCGGTCCGTCGGATCGACTGAAATGTGGCAAGTGTTTTCTCATAGGCAGTAACTGAATCCCATTTCCAGGGTTCCAGGAACGTAGCCCCGGTCTGAGGGAAGGTGATGATTTCCCCTTCCAGCCATTGGCCTGCCACATTCTGGACTCGCTGCTCCCGCTCAATGCGAAAATAATCGCTGGTGATGTCGATAAGCTCGGTCCAAAATTGTTCCCCATTGAGCGGTGTGAATGCAGAGGGATTCGGAAAGTCGATTTTCTCGTCCTCGGGTACGATCAGAAAGTCGCCCTCAATCGGACCGTCGTCCCCATAATATCCTGGTGTCAGCGGACCATGACAACCAATGAGTAAAGCGACGGCAAAAAGCGAGCCGACGATCCTGCATATCGCTGTTACTGAGAACTGCATACGTCCGCTCTGCCGCGGGGGGGAGGTTGAAGAGATTTCGCGTATGGACCGCACGGGATGTGGGGCGGGAGTTTGTCGAAAACAGCCACCCGCTGCAAGGGCAAACCAGCTCGCTTGTCTCAGCTTGCTTGGGGTTTAGACAAGCGGTGTGTCGGTTCCGGTCGACCCGGCCGAAAATGACGGAATTTACCCCGATTTAAGGCTGCTTCGTGCGATGCGGCTGTCTCCTGGAGTACTTGGTCGGTCCATTCGGCTAGCATTGCTGGGTCCGCTGCCACGCGGGCATTAATAATCACCTTTGCCTGAGAGGCGGTTTGTCCGCTGGAAACAGAGAGTTCCGCCGACGATCCGGAACTCACTAGATTGGCCACCGCAAACGCTCCATCCCCCTCACACAATACTTTCAAATGGACCACTTCCCGTCCTTCTGTAACAAGTTTGTCACCAAGCTGGCTCACGATCTGATGGGCCAGTCGATCGAGTGGCAGTTCAGCCCCCTCAAGATCCGATTCGGCATTGAGCCAGCCCAGTTCCGCTTCGCCATCGGCATAGGTGTCATAATCGATTTGCAGCGGCAGGCTTTCCTGCGTTTGGCTATCGAGTGCTGCGGTCAACTGTTCCAGGCCCAACCCGGTGCGAAGGCTTGCGAGAATCACCCTTTTTTCCGGATAGCGCGTTTCGAGCAAGTCGATTAACTCATCTTGCTCAACGGTCGAAAGTTTGTCCGCCTTGTTCACTACGATCACATCGGCTTCTTCTAACTGCTTGAGAAAAATGTAGGCGGCTTTGGGTGAGAATCCGAGGCCTTCCTGATTGCGGAGAATTTTTTGGCCATGCTCTGGTTTGAGCAACACCGTCAAGGGACCGATTTGATAGCGTGCGCCATGCAACTGTCTCATTGGTTCAAGAACAGTGGCCACCAGATCGGTACAACTACCCACCGGTTCGGCCAGCAGGATATCGAGCGGCGCGTCGGTGGCGAGCGTGCCGGCAGCATCTACCAGATCATCAAACTTGCAGCAGAAGCATGCCCCCGCAACCTCTCCTACCGAGAATCCGGCACTGGCCAGAGTGTGTGTATCGACCAGCCCGGCTGCCTGATCGTTTGTGACCAAACCGACACGCTTTCCTTGGGCCGTATAATGCGCAGCAAGGCGGGCCATGGCTGTGGTCTTGCCCGCACCTAGAAAGCCGCCGATCAAATGGAATGTGGTCATGATTGCATCCCCGGTTGTCGCTACTCGGATTGCGACTCTTTGAGCATTGGCTCAAGTTCATCGACGAAATCGTGTACGTCTTTGAATTCCCGGTAGACGCTGGCAAAGCGAACATAGGCGACCTGATCGAGTTGCCGGAGATGATCCATGATTCTCTCCCCGATGTAGACGCTTTGAACCTCTGATTCAAAATTGGCATAAACATCGTTCTCAACCAGGGTGATGATATCTTCAATTTGATCATCACGGACAGACCGTTTCCAGCAGGCCTTTTCGATTCCTGATTTAATTTTATTGCGATCGAATGTGATTCGCGTACCATCCTTCTTCACGACTTTGACGGGTCGCTCTTCAACTCGCTCATATGTCGTATATCGTCGCTTGCACGATTGACACTCACGTCGGCGACGGATGACGAAGCCATCCTCGCTTGCGCGCGAGTCGATTACGTGGTCATTATCTACGCGGCAGAAGGGGCAGTTCATGCTCGCACCAAGCCGATGGTTGAGTGGGGATCAATCCGGGTCGCTCTCCGACGACCGAATCTGTCTCCCAAGGACAGCTTTGAATATAAGCAATCCCGGCCAATTTGCGGAAGTGAAATCAAAGCTTTGCGAAAAAAGCGATACGTTTTGGGGTCTTTTATGCCAAAATCGGCAGCTTTGTCGGACTACGCTAGCAATAATCGTGCGTGGTGAGGTGTTCTATTCCCCAGCACTGCGCCATTCACGTCGTTGTCGTGAACTGGGAATCCCCATGCTTTTGCGATACTTGGTGACCGTGCGACGCGCCACCTTTAGGCCTTCCCTTCCAAGTTGTCGAACCAGTTCGTCATCGCTGAACGGTTTCTGTTTATCCTCCTGGTCGACGATTTCCTGCAATTTAATCCGCACTGCATCATAGGCTACTTCCTTGCCATCGCTACTGACTGTCCCACCGACGAAAAATCGCTTTAAGGGAAAGAGTCCGCGGGCCGTCTGGATCCATTTGTCGTCAACCGCTCGGCTCACCGTGGTCACATGCACTCCCACCTTATCGGCAATCTGTTGCATCTTGAGTGGCTCAATGGCCTCGGGGCCTTTATCTAAAAACTCCGTCTGGTGATCTACAATCGCTTGCGAGACACGTGTCAGTGTGCTTTGTCGCTGCTGGATAGAGTCGATCAGCCACTGGGCAGCATTGATCTTTCGCTTGATGTACTCGCGTGTTTCTTCATTTGTATCACCACTCATCAGTAGCTTGCGGTAGTAAGGGCTGATGTTGAGGTTAGGGGTCCGCTCATCTTCCAGGCGTACCACATAGTTGCCCTCATCGTCGCGCTCTACAAATACATCGGGGGTCACGGTCGGAACGTGCGTGTCACGAAAGCGGGCACCGGGGTGCGGATTCAATTTCTTGAGTTCATCCCAGATGGCGTGGATGCGCTCAATGGAATAACCGGTCTTTTTTGAGATCAATGGCAGACGGTTTGCCGCGAGGTCCTCGAGGTGATTTTCAATCAACTTCTGCATTTCCTCTGCCAGGGGCATGCCAGGTTCCAGTTGCAGCAGCAAGCACTCTTGATCACTTCGAGCACCGACTCCAGCCGGATCAAGCCGTTGTACGATCTGTAGCGCCTCTTCTGCCAGTGCGAGTCGTTCAGGTGGCGCATCCGATTCGAGCAAATCACAGAGTTGTCCCTGCAGGCGACCATCAGCATCAAGGTTATAAATAATCCGGTCGACCAGCAGTCGTGTCTCCTCGTCCAGGTCGAACCAACTAATCTGATTATGGAGATGATCCTGAAGTGTTTGCGGCCGATTCACCATGTTGGCCATGGTGTCGTGTCGCCGAAGGGCGTCTTGTTCCATGCGGTCAGCCGATGGCTGCCGTCGCTCCTCGAAAGTCTCTGGCCACTCGTCGTTCATCTGATCGAGTCGCTCAAAGTCGTCCTGGTTATCTCGTGTTTCGTCGACGACCAGTTCTTTTTCTGAATCGGCTGCCGTGTCGCCCTTTTCTTGTTCAAATTGCTCATCTGGTAAATCGGGATCGACTTCCATCAGATCGAGCACCGGATTTTCTTCGATCTCCTGCTCAATCCGCTCTTGCAGGGCAAGAATCGGTAACTGCAAAATCTCCATCGACTGGATCATTCGAGGCGCAAGAATCTGCTTCTGCGCCATTTTGAGTTGTTGACCGAAACTGAGTCGCATGGTGTTTTCTCACCGTCTTTCTGTGCCGCAGGTATAGGGTGACCGAGTCTGCCACGGCCTCCCCTACGGGTAGTTTAGCTTACTGCCGGGGTTGGTATACAAGGGATTGTCCGTTCACGGCAGAAAGACCATCTATAACTACGGAAAAACCGCTAAAATGGTTGCCGTCCGGTGATCGCATCAGTAAGCATTTCTCGGTTGGCGTGTTCCAGGACACTGCCACTGGTGATCCCGCGGGCCAGCCTGGTAACCTTGACCGGAAGATCGGCCAGGATGTTGCTTAGATACAGGGCGGTACCATCACCCTCCAGAGTGGGATTGGTGCCCATGATAATTTCTTCGACGCCACCTTCCTTGATTCGCCGGCATAGACTGTCGATGGTGAGTTGCTCTGGACCGACGCCTTCCAGAGGCGCCAATCGCCCAAGCAGGACATGATAAAGACCGCGATAAGTCCCGGCCGCTTCCAGTGCCATCAGGTCACGCGGTTGCTCCACCACCAGAATCCGCGATTTGTCCCGCTTGCTGTCGCGGCAGAGGCCACACTGTTCGCCTTCGGTCAGATTGAAACAGGTCTTACAATAAGCGACATTTTGTTTCACGCTTTGGATTGCTTCGGCCAGTGCCGTGGCCTCGGGTTCTGAAATCCGGAGAATATGGTAGGCCAGACGTTCTGCCGATTTTTTCCCGATCCCCGGAAGCTTGGTAAAGTGCTCCACAAGATTCGCGACCGATTCGCTGACTTGGTCCATCGCTTTTCCTGAACGTTTGCAAACGCTGCGGCTGGCAGCGGTGGATTAACTGCCGGGGGATGGTGGTATGGTGCCCGATCCGTCGCCAAGGGAATTGAGGGCATCACTCAAGCCAGGAATATCCATGCCGCCAGCAAGATCTTGCATCGTGCGGGCCTGTTCCTCCTTTGCTTTTTGTAATGCCGCATTGGTCGCCGCCGGCACCAGATCCTCAATTAATTCCAGGTCTTGTTTTTCCAGCAATGACGGATCAAACGAAATTCGGAGCATTTCACCCAAGCCATTCACTTCGACCTCGACGAGTCCTCCACCCGCGTTTCCAACTGCCCGCATTGCCGATAGCTGCCCATTCATTTCCTTCATCCGCGACCCCATCGATTGGGCTTGCTTGAGCATGCTGGCAAGATCTCCGATTCCTTTGAACATGGTGTTACTCCATCGAGGCGTTGAAATGTTCATAACACGTATCGGCAGTGGCGCTCACTTGGCCGTGCTACGTGAACTGTCCAATTATTTTTTCTGCTCAATCGTGGTCGGTCGGGCGCCAAAAAGTTCCTGGGCTCGACGAACCAAAGGACTTTCAGCGACCGCCAGCCTGCTCTCCTGGCGTTGCGTAGCGCGGGGCACGACCGGTTCAGGTGCTTCTTCTTCCTCGATCAGATCAAATTCTACACGAATCTGTTGACCGACCGCAGCAGCAATCGCTTCGCTGATTTGACGCGCATTTTCCGGCCGCGCGCAGACCGATTTACAGATTTTATATTGCTCAGTAAACAAAATTCGAAATTGGCCTGTGGGGGTCACTTCCACAGAGCGATATTCTTGCGCATTGGCAAGCACAATTCCCGAGAGTTGCCCCCGGGCCTGTTTCCACACATCGTCCGCACTCTGGTTGCTCAATCGCAACGAACGATTGTCGACCGAACTTGCCGCTTCGATCGACCCCTCTGTCGCTACCGCAGGCTGTTTAGATGGAACGGTCGGAGACTCGTCCAACGTTTTTTTTCGTTGCTGACCAGGCGCCCGTCTCACCACGTCATCTTTATCTGCAACTGGAGCATTCGACGTTCTGCGAGCTGCAGGCTTGGGATTGGGTTGCGATGCACTCGCTGCTTGCTCAGGGGGAGCGGGGTTTAATTTTTTTTTTGTTTCCCTCGCAGCGGGTTCGTCCATCGAATCCAAGCGAGCCAGCAGTGTGCCAATTTGCTCCATGCCCTCCAAACGGCAACAACGGACCAGTGCTAACTCGGTCAGAGTCCGCTGCGCGGTAGCGTATCGCATGTCGGCCTGCGTCCGCTGCAAAACCGCCATAACGGCGAGGACCGTTTCCAGGCCCATCTGTTCGCCAATGCGAACAATCGCCTGGCTTTCATCCGGTGTCGACGCATGCTGAAAGGCGTCGGGACTGCATCCAGCAAGGGCCACCATGACGTCTCGAAAGATTCCCAACAGCTGATCGATCAATTGTCCCTCGTCGACACCCTCTCCAATCGCCGCATCAAGTGCCGCCAGTGCTGCTGCCGGGTCCGCACCGGCGATATGGTCGGCTAATTGCAGTAACCGTGTGCTTTCGGCCGTACCCAACATGCGGTGAACTGCCTCTACATTGATCGGAGTTTCTGTGAGGGCGAGCAATTGCTCCAGCAACGATTGCCCATCCCGCATCGAGCCAGCGGCACGGCGGCCGAGAAGTTCAAGGGCATCCTGGGTCACCTCTACTCCCTCAGCTGATGCAATCTGCCCGAGTCGCTCGCTGATGGAATCGGTTTCAATTCCGGCAAAGTCAAAACGTTGACAACGAGAGAGTACTGTGATTGGAATCTTGGTCGGTTCGGTGGTGCAGAAGATGAATTTGACATGTTCCGGCGGCTCCTCAAGCGTTTTGAGCAGCGCGTTGAATGCCTCGCGGGTCAGCATGTGGACTTCGTCAATGATATAAATTTTAAACCGCGCGCGACTGGGTCGAATGTTTGCATTCGATCGGAGCTGACGAATCTCCTCGATGCCGCGGTTGCTCGCACCATCGATTTCCAACACATCGACATCTTCGCCGCCGTTGACCCCCAGGCAGATTTCACATTGGTTGCAGGGCGTAACGGTGGGACCTTC
This sequence comes from Planctomycetota bacterium, assembly GCA_036153155.1. Lineage (GTDB taxonomy): Bacteria > Planctomycetota > Planctomycetia > Pirellulales > UBA7805 > UBA7805. Next base: position 334 of record JAYZMM010000025.1, on the reverse strand, counting down.
GATGCAATCGAGCGCCTTAGCTAATATGCGTGCTGCCGACGTTTTGCCGACGCCGCGTGCACCGGTGAACAGATAGGCATGTCCCACGCGACCGGTCTGAATGGCCGCCTCAAGCGATTCGGCAACGTGCTGTTGACCGATCAGATCAACGAATGTCTGGGGTCGGTATCGGCGCGCCACGACTACGTAGTCGTCTGACCCGCTCTCGGCCGTCAATCCTAACGCTTCGGCAGACTTATCCGGCATCAGCACCCTGCAAAACGGCAAGTGAGTAAACGATCAATCGGTCACCGAGTGAGAGGCCCACCGCACAAGAAGATGTCTGTTTATGGCT
>JAYZMM010000024.1:0-21842 GCA_036153155.1 Planctomycetota bacterium | reverse complement strand
ACGGGAGTTGCTGCAGGGGGTGACTATGCGGCGTGTCCCGGCACGGAAATTTTGTACGATGCGGGTGGCAGTGGCCTCAATCTTGCCAGTGCGGGTGCTATTCACACCAATTCTCGCGTTCGGCCTTCTCAGGTCACCGATGGCGCGAGTCGAACCGTGATGATTGGTCAGCGGCACGCTTTCGATGGACAAATTGATCCCGCAACTGAGCCATGGCGACAGGCCTGGCAACTTGGCGAAACAGCTTTTTTCGCTGGAGACAATCCGGACGCCATTTTTGCCACACTCTCGCAGGGTCTCCCGCAGCAAAAAGAAGCCGGGACGGCTCATATGGACAGTTGGTTCGGTGGACCCCATCCTGACAGCACGCCTTTTGTATTCTTAGATGGGCACGTGCTAGCCATTTCCAATGACACGCCTGCCGCAGAACTGGCGCCCTTAGGACCAATTGGAGATGGCATGGGCAACGATGCTTCCTGAAGACATCAGCAGACCTGATTTTCGTCGATCTCACGGGTTTTGACGAAAAGCTAGAGGCAGCCGATCTTCAAACCACAAGTTGATCCAATTAATGATTAGCGCCGATCCCTGCAATGGACAGTTGCCGATTCGGCTTGCTATCATCGGAGTAGCTGAAGTGGTTGAAAGGGTGTGCGAAATGACTAAATTTTTGACACATCTCCGACCCGCTTCAAACCAGCCGCGCCAGCCGCGATTTTTTTCTGTTGGCAGCTAACGCACTTGGGGGCATGATGAGCATCAGCGATAGCCAATATGGAATTGAGCATAAGCATGGAGGCCTCGGTCAGCTTGCATCGACTGCCATTTGTGGCAACGATATCACCTCTTCGTGCCTATATGTATCAGCTCTCGCCATTTTGGTCTCTGGCCGCTGGGCTCCGTTAGCACTTTTGCTTGTTGCCGGCTTGCTCTATCTGTTCCGCTCCATCTATGCAGAGGTCGTTGGTGCCTTGCCTCTTAATGGAGGGGCATACAACGCGCTACTGAACACGACGAGCAAATTCAGAGCCTCTTTAGCAGCCTGCCTAACAATATTGTCTTACATGACTACCGCCGTCTTATCCGCCAATGAGGGTATCCACTATCTGCAGCGGCTTTGGCCATCGGATTGGGGCGATTCAACCATTATTGGCTTAACGATCGGATTGCTTGCTACGTTTATGGTGCTCACAATTGTTGGCATCAGCGAATCGGCAATCGTGGCGATCTATATTTTTGTGATCCATCTGGCGAGCCTCTCGCTGCTAATCATAGTCGGTGTGATCTACCTCTGTTTCGAGGGGATCTCAACGCTTGAAACCAACATGGCGACACCCAGCGATTACAGTCCCATGCTCGCAATCTTCTTTGGATTCTCGGCAGCACTTTTGGGTATCTCAGGTTTTGAGAGCTCTGCAAATTTTGTGGAGGAGCAAGCTGAAGGTGTCTTTCCGAAAACACTGCGTAACATGTGGATCGCGGTGAGCATTTTCAACCCCATGATGGCCATGCTCGCATTGTCAATCATCCCTTTAGATGCATTGAACGGCGCGAACAAAAATGCGTTGCTCGCAAACATCGGTTACGTTGCGGGCCACGGAAATTGGCTGGCATGGATTATTTCACTCGACGCAGTTCTGGTACTCAGCGGCGCGGTGCTAACAAGTTATGTGGGAGTCAACGGCCTCGTGCATCGAATGGCCCTTGATCGATGTCTGCCTCAATTTTTACTGAAAGAAACCAAGCGGGGAACAACGTATCGAATCATCATTGCGTTTTTTATCCTTTGCGTTTCCATTCTTTTGATCACCCGCGGTAAACTCGAGGCACTGGCCGGGGTGTATACGATTTCATTTCTCACCGTAATGGCTCTGTTCTGTCTCGGAAACATTTTATTGAAAGTGCGTCGCCAAAGGCTCCCGCGACCTACCACGGCACCCTGGTTTTCAGTTTTAGTTGCACTGCTCGGAGTGATTGCGGGCATTGTGGGAAATACGGTAATGGAACATCCGGCAGAACTCTACCACCTTGGAAAGGACAATGAGTTTGTTTCAAGTGCCGAAATCACAGTGACCGGGCCCAAAGGAAAAAATTCGTTTTATATCGACCGCGGGGGAACGTTTGCTGATTTTTCAAAGCAATTCAATCAATCGACATCGCAAACTGGAGTCGTTGCCGAGGCGACCAATGGCGTTCTCAATTTCAATACCCTTGAGAAAGGTCCGGAGGCGACGCTAGAGATTCAAGTCACTTCGGGTGTTTTTAAGATCAATAACCTGCACCATCAAACTTTTGCGACGACCGGTTCTGATGGATATTCAAATGTCGCCACTTTTTTGTGGTATTTTCTGCCGGCAGTGTTAATTGTCACCATGATGCTTGAACGAATTGCTCTGCTTAAATTATGCCTTTTTATTTTGCGCAATATGATCAGTGGGTTTTTACAACCGCTCTATAAGATAACGCAATGGATCCGCGAGATGATCGAAAAGATAAACTCACAGCAAATCGTATTTTTTACTCGTGGAGACAATATTGCCAACTTAAATAACGCAATGCTTTACGTCAAAAACAACGAGCATACAAATCGGATTAAGATTGTTACTGTCGTCAATGCAGAGTCAGAGGTTCCAAGCGATCTGAAAGAGAACCTCGACTTCTTAAACGCAACCTATCCGAGTATTGAAATTGACTTCGTGGTCCTGAAAGGTGATTTTGGGCCACATTTAATAGAGAAACTTTCGCAGGAATGGAACATTCCGAAAAACTTTATGTTTATCGGATCTCCCGGAGACCAAATGATGTATGGTCTGGCGGAATTGGGTGGTGTGCGACTGATCATTTAAAGCGTAAAGCGGGCGAGAGAGCGGTAGCGACGAACGAAATTCAGATGTAGTACATCGTACCGGGGATCTCCTGCGTTTGCTCCAGAAGCTCTGCCACAGTCACCGACTGCAGAACCTCCTGTTGGGCCTGCCCTGCTTCATCCCATACGTCTCTCAAAGCTCGACTGATGGAACTACCAGGTTGCTTGGCATCATCACAATGCGATCTCGGACCTTCAATAGCCGACATGACTTCTGCCAATGTGATTTGTTGCGGGGGACGATTCAACTGATAACCGCCCGACTTACCCCGCGTGCTTACTACGAAACCGGATGCCTTCATCTGCAGTAGGATTTGCACTAGAAATCGAAGGGGACTGTTATGAGTCTGCGCTAAATCGCGTACGCGGGCCGGATTTTCAGAATCATACCGTGAAGCCAACTCTAGGATGGCAATACAAGCATATTCTGTTTTTGCCGAGATTTTCATCGTATCGATTTCCAATTGCACCCAACGTGATAGATTTCAACGTAGAGTGGACGCCACATCTCCAAATTTCTAAATTCCACCACCCTGCTCAAATTCTATCGAATGCAAACCACACTCGGTTTTTTCTTGACCACTCCAGCGTCCAGCACGCTCATCTTCACCCAGACTTGTCTTTCGGGTACATGGCCAACATCCAATGCTCGGATATCCCTGATCGTGTAGCGGATTGTAGGGAATGTTTTCACTTAAAATTCTCTTCCAAATCAATGCCTTGGTCTGATTTGCAAGCGGACTAATTTTGACCAGACCGAATCGCTTATCCCAACCCACGATCGGCGCCACTGCACGGTCAGGGCTTTGATCGCGTCGAATTCCGCTCATCCATGCGTGCTTGTCCACAACCGCTTGATGCAGAATTTTTATTTTGCGGTCCATACAACACTGATCGGGTTTGATTTGATGCAAAGGGCCACCATGCAAATTTTCATATTCCTCAACAGAGAGATCTGGCTTCTTAAGTTCTACCTCAATCCCGTATTTTTCTCCGATCCGGTCACGCAGTTCGAGTGTCTCTTTGAATTGATAGCCCGTATCAAGATTGAAAACGTGTGTCCGCGGTTCAATCTTTGCGAGCATTGCTAGAATGACACAGCCTTCAGGGCCGAAGGCGGTAGCCATCGTCAGCTGTGGAAAAAAACGCTCTACTGCCCAGGCGATAATCTCTTCTGGCGATGCGGTTTCCAAACGCTGGCTTGCAGCTTGCAGCTCTGCTGCAAGTTCTTCAGTCCACGTCAGCTTTCCTGTGCCAGCACTCATTATTCTTCGGTCGCCCTGCAAGTTTCTATCTGCCGAGAGGGTAACAGGTTACGAAAGTGAACCGTGATCGGGAAAAGCTGAAATCACTATGCTGATCAAAATAGTAAACAAACCGCTGATATTGCATTTATCGGGTGGGGACGTGCTCATTCTTCAGTTTGTAATGATTTTAACGATTAGAAACAGGGCAAGTGTATCGACAAATCATGGTCCTCGGTGATTTGCAAAGGGCGGAATTTAAAAATTTGATTTCTTCCCGCTCCGCGCAACAATGTGTCAACCGCTTGATGCCCAAACACGTACTACCCTTAAGTTAGTTGTGATGGACACCTGCGGATTAATCACTCCGACTCATCTATTCACTCTGACAAGACGAATATGTCGCTCAATCGTTGGCCTGGTGACGAATATCGGGATTACATGGGTTAGGGACAAATAGATTTTTGGTTTGTATTTTTGACGCAAGCCAAAACGTGGCGTAGACTTTTGGTGACCGAAGGTAGACCCGCCAACTCGGTTTCCATGCGATCCCACCATTAGTTGTCACATTCCTGCGGGTCTATCGGTATGCAGTTCTTTCGATTTTCTCAAATTAGATCAACGGCTGCAGCTATCCTCTTTCACCGCGCCTGGATTTTTGTGGCGGTCGCCACGATCCTTTTCGCTGCACACAATACGTCAGACTACCATGCCGCTGCAGCGGAATCCGAACTCAGGTTCGTTGATTCAGAAAACAGCCTAGCGACCGTGTTGCAACACGGAGCGAATCTCGAAAAGCAACAAAAATGGGCGGAGGCCCTATCGCATTATGAGAATGCTATCAAGCGATTTCCTAATGATAAAACCCTACGCGGACACCAAGATCTTGCTCGAATTCATTATGACCTAGACCGTCGATATGATGACAGCAGTTATCGCGCCACCATGGAGTCGCTCTCCGCTCAGCAGGCGGGGGAACTGTATGGAGAGGTACTTGCCAAGATGGAAACGTACTTTGTGCATCCCATGGATTGGCAAAAGCTGGTGAATCGAGGAACCCACTGTTTGGAAATTGCGTTGCGAAAAGGTGTCCTCACACACCCGAAACAATCTGCTACCGCAAACACTGCATTTGAGCAGACACTTGCTCAACTCAAGCAATTTATTGAGCAGCGTCCCGTGACAAATCGCGATGAAGCGATCGCTGTTGTCGCTGCCACCGCAGCCTACGCCGCAACAGAACTAGGAATATCGCAAAGTGCTGTTTTATTCGAGTATATTGCTGGGGCCTCAGGAGGACTTGATAATTACTCCTGCTATCTGACGGGAAATCAACTGAAAGATGTTTATTCTCAAATCGATGGGAACTTTGTCGGAATCGGCATTGAACTGAAAGCAGACAATCAGGCCCTACTGATCGTCTCTGTGATTCCGGGCAGTCCAGCCGCTAAAGCTGGCATCCGAGCCGGCGACCGAATTCTGTCTGTCGATGGAACATCGACGCATAATCTCTCAACCGATGCAGCCGCCGGCTTATTGCAAGGACCGAAAAACAGTCGGTTGCAAATGTCAATTCACTCGCCCCAACAGCAACCGCGGGATGTGTCCTTGGTCCGGCAACATGTAGAGGTGCCCAGCGTAGATGGTGTCTGTCTGATTGACGAAGACCAAAAGATTGGATATTTGCGATTGATCAGCTTTCAACGCAGCACGAGTCGTGAACTTGATGAAGCGCTTTGGAAGCTTTACCACCAAGGAATGAAAAGTCTTGTGATTGACGTTCGAAGCAATCCGGGTGGTTTACTGAGTGCGTCAGTCGACATCGCGGATAAATTCGTGCCCCAGGGTACGATTGTTTCAACCAGAGGACGCAGTCCGCAAGAAGACTTTGACTATCCGGCACGCCGCTCCAGCACATGGGAACTACCGTTGGTGGTTTTGGTCGATGAGAACAGCGCAAGCGCAAGCGAAATTTTTGCAGCAGCCGTTCACGATCATCAACGAGCCACTCTCGTCGGTCGAAAAAGCTATGGCAAAGGTTCGGTGCAAGGCATTTTTCCTCTCGCCCGCTGTGGTGCGGGTTTGCGTCTTACGACCGCAAAGTTTTATTCGCCGAACGGTCAGCCGATCAGCAAAGTTGGCGTCAAACCAGACATCGTTGTCCACCAGACGGAAAAACCGGTGATGATGACCATCGGCACCAAACCGCTCCCTGAACAAGACCCGATCCTACGGGCGGGAATTGATGCTGCCAGGCAAAAAGTTGCCGCCCGCTAAGACATTCATGCTGTACCCAAACCCGCGTCGTCCGTCGGACCTGACGTACAGCGGTATCGCTCGACGGTTGAAATTGCACCCTAATGCGCTACGATGGGGCAAAGCACCGCGTCTCTGTTGCACGTTCATCATGGGATGATTTTATGGCAAAAACACCAAGTGAAGTGATGGCTCTCTGTCGCGAGAAGGACGTGAAAGCCGTCGACCTTCGATTTATGGATTTTCCCGGGTTATGGCAGCACTTCACAATTCCGGTAGATAAGCTCGAGGAGTCGGTATTTGAGGAGGGGCTGGGATTCGACGGTTCGAGCATCCGCGGCTGGCAAGCTATTAACGAAAGCGACATGCTGGTTGTTCCCGAAGCAGAGACTGCGTTTATCGATCCATTCACTGCCATCCCAACCATCGCCATCATTTGCAACATCCAGGATCCGATCACGCGCGAAGATTACAGTCGCGATCCACGCAACGTGGCAAAAAAGGCGATTCACTATCTTCAAAAAACTGGCATTGCCGATACTTGCTTTATTGGTCCAGAAGCAGAATTTTTTATTTTTGATGACGTTCACTTCGACCAAACACCAAATGCCGGACACTACTTTATCGACAGCATTGAGGGTGAATGGAATCGTGGCCGCGATACCCGAGCTTCTGGTGAAGGCCCCAATCTGGGCTACAAGCTACGGCACAAAGAAGGTTACTTTCCGGTGCCACCTGCTGACCAGATGATGGATATTCGGAACGAGATGATGCAGACCATGATCCGCATGGGCCTTGATGTCGAGTGTCAACACCATGAGGTCGGTACCGCAGGACAAGCAGAAATTGACTTACACTACGATACGCTTGTTAAGATGGCAGACAACATGATGGTCTATAAGTATGCCATCAAAAATACGGCGGCCAAATACGGGAAAACAGTAACCTTCATGCCAAAACCGATCTTTGGAGACAATGGATCGGGTATGCACACGCATGTTTCCCTATGGAAAAATCAGGAACCCTTGTTTGCCGGTAGCAACTATGCTGGGCTGAGCGAGATTGCCCTTTGGGCAATTGGGGGACTTCTGCATCACGCGGCGAGTGTGCTTGCATTCACAAATCCAACCACCAACAGCTATAAACGCTTGGTCCCCGGATACGAGGCCCCGGTCAACCTTGCTTACTCCCAGCGGAATCGCAGTGCGGCCTGCCGGATCCCCATGTACAGTGCGAGTCCTCGATCCAAACGGGTAGAATTTCGCTGCCCCGACCCAAGTTGCAATCCGTATCTGGCCTTCTCAGCAATCCTGATGGCGATGCTTGATGGAATTGAAAATCAAATGGATCCTGGCAAACCACTCGATGAGGATATTTATGAAATGTCCGGGAAGGGTAGTTCCGTAACAACGACTCCTTCGTCTCTGTGTGATGCCCTGGAGTCTCTGAGACAAGATCACGAATTTCTGTTACGTGGCAATGTTTTCACCGAGGACGTGATCGAAACTTGGATCAACTACAAAATGGAGAATGAGGTCGATGCCTTGCGATTAAGACCTCATCCATTTGAATTCTGCATGTATTACGATATCTAATTTTCGGCAATCAATGTCCGCGATTCGGTGATCACCTTGTCCATCGGGTAATCCAAGGCATTGGTTGGAATTTGCTTGATGATCTGGCAATCAAAGGCGATACCAATCTTGGTCTCAACGGTATGGTGGGCAAAAAATCGATCATAGTGACCCTTGCCGTAACCGATCCGTGCACCGCTTGAGGAAAAGCCAAGGCCCGGTACGATGGCCGTGTCGATGTGTCCCTGATCAATGATCGGATGATCGGGCACAAGGACTCCAAACGAGTCTTCTTGCATATTTGCCCATCCCGTAAAGCGGGCCATCTGCATTTGGTCATTCGAACGAATCACAGGAATAAGGACTTTCTTACCTTCCTGCACGAGTTTTTCGATCAAGCTATGGGTATCTACTTCACTCCGAAAGGAAACATAGATAAAAACCCGCTCTGCATGCCGCACGTCCTCCCGAGCCAGTAATTTTAACGCGATCTGGCGGGAGTTCCTCGAACGTATTTGCGGATCCATGCTGTCGCGAAGCGATCGCATCTGTGCTCGCAATTGAATCTTTTTGAAATCGGATCGGTCCACCATCTCATGATACATCCGCAAGAGTTTTTTCAATTTGCGAGCGATTTACGGGTCGGATGATTCCTCGCTCACAAATGATGGCAGTTATTAAATCGGCTGGAGTGACATCAAAAGCGGGGTTATAAACTTGGACCCCGTCCGGGGCGGTTTGACGACCAAACCCGTGTGTGATTTCAGTCCGATCGCGCTGTTCAATGGGAATCTGCTCGCCGGAGGCGATTGCAAGGTCAAACGTATTGCTCGGAGCGGCAACATAAAACGGTATACCATGAGCGGCGGCGACCAGGGCCACTTGATAGGTGCCGATCTTATTGGCGACATCTCCGTTTGCCGCAATGCGATCTGCTCCGGTAATCACCGCCTGAATTTTTTTCTCTCGCATGACTTGCGCTGCCATTGAATCGCAAATAACCGTTACATCAATGCCTCGTTGTTGTAACTCCCAGGCAGTCAAACGGGCTCCCTGAAGCAAGGGCCGGGTCTCATCGGCATAGACCGCTAACCGTTTTCCCGCCTCCTCCGCCGCATAAATCACCGCCAGTGCGGTGCCATAATCAGAGGTTGCTAAACCGCCTGCATTGCAATGCGTCAGCACGCCCATGTTCGACTCCAGCAGACTAGATCCATTGCGTCCAATGGCACGACACATTTGCCGATCCTCCTGGTGGATCTGCTGTGCCTCGGTAAGCAAATCCCGAAGGACCACTTTGGCAGGTTCTCCATGTTCACGGGCACGTGCTGCACAAGCTTTCTGACGATCCAGTGCCCAGAACAGGTTTACCGCCGTGGGACGACTACCAGCCAGATAATCGGTCACTTTTGCAAGCTGCGCATGCCATGCAGCAGGATCTTCTACGGAAACCGCTTGCATTCCGAGCACCGTGCCATACGCGGCAGCAATCCCGATAGCAGGCGCACCCCGGATTCGAAGCGACTGGATCGCTTCCCAAACTGCATCAACTGACGTGAGTTCAATCTCAACCTTTTCAGTCGGTAGTCGCGTTTGGTCAATCAGCCACAACGAGCCAGTATCTGATTCACCCACCCAACGAAGTGTCTCTACCACGATTTGTTCCCAAGAGAGATGACCCGGGATATCAGCCGAGATTTTCTTGAAGCGCCTCGTCTTTGGCTTTGATCTTCCCGACCAATTTTTCCTTAAATGCGGCAAGTTTTGCTTGAAGATCGGGATCAGCAGTGGCAAGAATCTGTACTGCAAATAGGCCAGCATTCCGCGGGCCTCCCATCCCAACTGCCATACTGGCGACTGGGACATCACCCGGCATCTGTACGGTGGAGAGTAACGAATCAAGTCCACCCAAATCGGGCGTAGGGACCGGTAAACCGATCACGGGTAAAGTCGTGTGCGCTGCGACCACTCCTGCAAGGTGTGCAGCACCTCCTGCTGCGGCAATGACAACCCCCAAGCCCCTTTCGCGCGCCGTCGATGCATACTCCGTAACGATTCCGGGAGTTCGATGCGCGCTCATCACGTGAACTTCGCATGCTACATCAAACTCGTCCAAAGCGGCTTTCACCGCCTTGATCTTTGGCCAATCGCTATCACTTCCCATGACGATCCCAACCTTTGCATCGCTAGCCATAAATTGTACATCCCTTATGTGAAAATGAGTGTAATACCCTAATGCTCTCGAAAAAAACGCTTGAAGCGTGCCTAAGAACCTAACTGCTCCTGAAATAGTCTGGCAAGCCCCTCGGTCACTGATTTATTCAAACCCGCTAAGCGGTGGGTCGCTTGTGAGTAAACCCAACCACAAGGGATGCTAACCGCTACGATTGTCGTATTTTTGCCACGGCGATAGATCAGAGCATATTGCCAGTTTGGCCTGCAGTCAGGATCCTCCGCTCGTGGATGCCAATCGTAATTTCGATTCATGATAAGAGCACCACTGGCATTGATGAAACCCGGCGCCTTCGTCACATCCTTCCGTGTCATGATCACGTACTGTCGATCCTCGATGGAAATTTTAGTGCCGCTCTGGTTGTCGATCAGATGGTCACCCTGGAGTGTCAATTCACAAAGTTCCACCTGATCGGGACTGGAAATGCTTTGGGAACCTTCAGGACCCCAAAAAGCCATCACTTCGTGCGTCTGTGTATAACGGTAAATCAGTCCGAATGCGGCAAGTAGAAACGCCAATGAAAAAACAAAAAGAATAAAGAATTTCCCCCGCATCATGCTAGTAATCTCTCTTCAATAGACTTGTTCAGCGATGCACACGACCCACTAGGTGCTCGCGCTCATGAGGATTATACTGACTTTCTGGTGCAAGGGCAGAACGAACCACGCACCTTGATTTGAACCCATTCCCTGTTTTAAGAATGGCGGCAAACACACCATGGCCAATGCGTTTGATCCCTACCGTGAAGCCCTCGTAATGGAACAGGTCACTATTTGGGGACCGTTAAGTGATCCGTTTGATGTGAGCGAACAGGAAGAAATAGCCGTGAAACTTCATACTGCCGCAGAGGATGCGTGCGAGTTAGAATATCAGCGGACTCACACTGGTTTCTGCCGTGTGATAACTGTGACCGAAGATGATTTGCAGCGACTCGAGGTGAGTCGCTCCTAAGGGGCGTCCTCCCGGGACAACCCGGTTGAAGGAATTTCCGACTCTTGATTAATTCGACGCATGCCGTTGATGTGCACTTAGGACCGCGAAGTTATCAGATTTCGATCGGGGCAGGGGTTCTCGATAAGGCCGGTGCGGTTGTCACTGCTTGCTGCTCCACCCCACACGCTGTGGTGGTCACGGACGAAAACGTGGAACAACCACACGCCATGGCCGTTGCAAAAAGCTTGCAAAATTCCAAGGTTCAGACAGACTTGGTCGTCTTACCGAGTGGAGAATCCACCAAATCAATTGAAGTGGCTGAACAACTCTGGAAAAAATGTCTTGAGGTAGGCGTTAATCGAAAAAGTATCATCGTCGCTGTCGGCGGTGGCGTGATCGGCGATCTTGCTGGTTTTATTGCCGCAACCTATGCCCGCGGAATTCGATTTTTTCAAATTCCCACGACATTGCTGGCCCAGGTTGACAGTTCTGTGGGAGGAAAGGTTGGGATCAATCTCCCTGAGGCAAAAAATATGGTAGGTGCATTCTGGCAACCTTCCGCTGTCCTCATTGATACGGCAACACTTGATACGCTTCCGACGCGCGAATATCGCGCCGGACTTGCCGAGGTAGTGAAATACGGCGTAATTCTTGATGAAGAATTTTTCGAATACTTAGAGCGTTCTCAGAGTGAAATTAATCAGCGGAAACCGACCGTATTAATCGACATCATAGAAAGAAGTTGTCAGCTCAAAGCGAAAATCGTATCCGAGGATGAACGGGAAGAAACCGGTCTGCGGGCCGTGCTCAATTATGGGCATACGTTCGCGCACGCGTTTGAGAGTGTCACCGGCTACGGGGAACTACTTCATGGGGAAGCGGTATCGATAGGAATGCTCTGCGCATCGCGTCTGGCCGAGCGACTGGGAAGGTTTGAGCAGCAGAATACAGAGCGACAAGCCACGCTGCTTAAAAATTTAGGGCTTCCCGTTACTGTGCCGCCGGTAGATCATGAAAGTGTACTGAAAGCATTTCATAGTGACAAAAAGTGTGAGGGAAACAATCTGCGATTCATACTTCCAAGCCGTATTGGTAAAGTAGAGTTAGTTGAGCATATTGACCCTCAAGACGCTCTGGGGGCACTCGTTGGTTAGGGGATAAACTCGGGAGTGGTTTTGTGCAACAAAACACCACGCAACCGTCTGACCCACAAACCGAAGACTGGCTTCGGTTATGTTTGGTTTCGGGCGTAGGCCCGCGGATTCTTACCGAATTGATTGATCGCTTTGAGACGCCAGGTGCAGTGATCGCAGCCACTGCGGCCCAGTTACAGCAGGTTGACGGAGTGGGACATCGTTTGGCACAAGGGATCGTTGAAGCAAAAGATAAGATTGACCCGACGATTGAACTTGCAACGTGCCACCAAAACGACATTCAGGTCCTCACACGCTCTGCAGACGCATATCCACGTTTATTGCGAGAAATCCCAGATCCCCCGGGAATACTGTTTTTCCAGGGTACGCTAAAACCTGCCGATGCACTCGCAATTGCGGTCGTTGGATCCCGCAATGCAACCCGCTATGGCGTTACGCAGGCTCAGCGGATAGCGACAGGGTTGGCTCAAGCAGGCATTACGGTGGTCGCGGGTCTGGCACGAGGCATTGATGCTGCGGCACATCGTGCTGCGCTTGCTGCAGGCGGACGGACCCTTGCAGTAATGGGTGGTGGGGTGCTGAAAATGTATCCGCCCGAACATGCCGAATTGGCGGGTGAAATCCGAGAACAAGGATGTTTAATCTCGGAGATGCCACCAAACTATGTGGCGACGCGGCATGCCTTTCCACGCCGGAATCGGATCATCTCGGGCCTGACTCTCGGAACGTTGGTTGTTGAGGCCGCGGAACGGAGTGGTGCACTGATCACCGCGCGGCAAGCGATGGAGCAAAATCGAGATGTGTTTGCAATTCCAGGTCCTGTCGATAGTCGCAACGCCAAAGGATGCCATGCACTACTTCGGGACGGAGCCGTGCTGGTTGAATCAGTCGATGACATTTTAGACGCCCTCGGACCGCTCGCCGAAGAAAATAAACGGGAGGACGGGCGAGCAATTCGTCATCCCGCCGAACTGCAACTCAATTCCAATGAAACGAGCGTGCTACAGGCTATCGGAAGTGAACCGACACTGATTGACCAGATTGTCCAACAGACTGAACTCCCGACACAACGCGTTCTTTCAACACTGAGTGTTCTGGAAGTCAGGAAATTGATCAGCAGACTTCCGGGTGGTTGTGTCGCCAGACGTTAATTAATTTTTCTGGCGAGATTTTTTAAGCAAGCGAAAGTGGCCACTTATATTTCCCCACAGCACGTTCCCTCTGGCAGTCAACGACGTGCAATACAAGGGCTACTTTCAGAATGCCCGGTAACGGCTTCCGATCGAAATACCATACGAGTCATCACCAGGGACTGGGGAAAACCTTCGTTCTTTCGGCATAGTCGTTCCAGGCTTTGATCATCTTTGCTACTCTCTCGGGCTGTAGGTCAATGAGATTTTTCGATTCGCTTCGGTCCTGCTCCACGTCGTAGAGTTCCCAATCCGGTGGAAGCCCACCCCGGGTCCGCTTGGCAACTAATTTCCAGCGTCCCTCTCGCACAGCCCGGTTTCCCTCGTGTTCCCAGAACACATATCCCCGCTCAAGAGGCTGATCCGTAAAGGTTGGTACTAGGCTTTTGCCCTCCATCGGTTGAATCGCCTCGCCCTCAAAGGACTCTGGATAGGTCGCGCCAGATAGTTCCACACAGGTAGGCATCCAATCAATCAGGTGGCAAAGTTGATTTCTAATTTTATTCTTATCCTTAAACCCATCAGGCCAATGCACAATGAGCGGTGTGGAAATGCCCCCCTCGTGTGTCCAATGCTTATATTCTCTGAATGGTGTATTTGAAACGTTAGCCCAATTTTCCCCATAACCGATATAGGTGTCGGCCGGTCCCGGCATCACGCGGCCATTGCGAACCGGCCAACCATCGCGTGTCTGTTTTGGCGTCGATCCCGCATAATGCAGCGCATCATCGGACAGCGGTGGCAATGTAGGTTTTTCTCCGCGGGGATTCGGGGTGAGACTGCGGCCGGCAGCCTCAGCACAGCCTCCATTATCCTGGAAATAACAAAGTAAGGTGTTTTCAAACTGACCAGTTTCCTTTAGTGCATTTATGATCCGGCCAATGCCCTGATCCATGGAATCAATCATCGCTGCATAGACCTCCATGTTGGCTGCTTCCCACTCTTTGTCCTCGATCGCGTCCCATTGACCGGCAGCTTTGGACAGCTGAATATCCTGCTTGACGACACCTAAGCGTTTCATTTTTTCCAGCCGAGCTTCGCGGATAGCATGATAACCTTCATCGTATTTTCCTTTGTAACGCGCAATATCTCGCTGCCTTGCGTGTAGCGGCCAATGGGCTGCAGTGTACGCGACATACATAAAAAACGGTTCTCCCGGAGGATTTTCCTGGATGAATCGCGCCGCCTGATCGGAAATTGCATCTGTATAGTAATAAGGATCCTCCGGCTGATATTCCTCATCCGCAAACGGGGAAATCATTTTGTTACCTCGGCAAAGCGTGGAAGGATCCCAGAATGAACCTGCGCCATGAATGGTGCCATAAAAACGATCAAATCCACGTTGGGTAGGCCAGTTGTATTTATCTCCGTCGTTACTCGGGCGTGTCATCTTGGATACGTGCCACTTTCCAGCGACATACGTGTTGTAACCTGCACCGCGCAACACCTCGGCAATGGTTACACAGTTGCGGTTTAAATCGCCGCGATATCCATCTACCCCCCGATCCCGCATCATGTACCCGACTCCCGTTTGATGTGGGTAGAGCCCAGTCAAAAGGCAGGCTCGCGTGGGGCAGCAACGGGCCGTATTGTAAAATTGCGTATACCGCAAACCATCCGCGGCAAGTTGATCCAGATTCGGGGTTTTGATCTCCCCCCCGTAACAGCCGATATCTGAATATCCCATATCATCGGACATGATCAGCACGATGTTCGGCCGCGCCGGCTCCTCAGCGGCGACGTTGATTGAGATGAAAACCAACGCACCGCATTTTAAAAGATTGCAAAATTTCATCATCGTAGGGCCCCCAATCAATTTGGCTCGTTTTTTATAGAATAGCCTCCCGCCTGTGGCAGCCCAATGCCCACACAAGGGCCGGGGTCGGAGTCTGAAAAATAAAAAAGTGCGTTTTTTCTCAGGCTTTGTTACATTAATAACAATCCCCCATCGTCCCGCCAGCAATTTTCCAGAGAGGAATACCATGCCTTTGCTGTCAGCTCGCCGACTAATGACCGTTTGTTTATTCACCGTTGGGGTTTGCGTTTCTCAAATCCAGGCGGCACCACTGAACCCCGCTGAGATACCCGCCGACACCAAATGGTTGCTCCATTTTGATGTCGAGAAGGCGCGGGAATGGAAGCTGATGCAGAAGTGGGACAAGCAAATGAAAGACAAAGCATGGTATCGCGATAAAGTGTCTGAAATGGCAGAAACATATGGCTGGAACCCGGTCACCGATCTGCAAGGCATTTCCATGTACGACAACCAGTATGCGCGGTTCAACGGTGTGCTTGCCTTGCATGTACAGAATATCAAGCCTGAAAAAATTGCTGCCCGTTTTCAAAAAATGCACCCAGATGCGCAAACGGAGACATATCGTGGTCGCTTGATCAGCACGTGGACCGATTCCTCACCCTACCAGGGCGAGCGTTCGGTAGCGGGCTGCCTCTTTGATAATTCACTGATGCTGATTGCGGACGATTCACAAAAAATCAAATCCTCGATCGATGTGCTGGAGGGAAAAGCTCCCGGTCTGAAAGAAGATTCTTCATTGCTTGATTCATTCAACCGCCAGGCGTTGTTAGCGTGTCGGGCAATCGATGTCCCAGAAACCTACCAAGCAACAACCCGCTGTCCGGTACTCAAGCGTTGTCAAAGCGCCACCATGTTCTTTGATGCCGATAACGAAATGATGCGGCTTAAATACGACCTGCAAGCCAATAACGCAGAAATTGCATCCAAGATGAAAGGTGCGGTTAGCGGCATGTGGGCGATGATGGGCATGAAAATGAAACAGAGTGCCCTGGGGAAAAAAATGCTCGATGCGGTCCAAATCAACCGTGAGGGAAACCACCTGCTTGTAACTTGGCAGGGGACAACAGAAGATGTCGAAAAAATGGCACAGGCGATGAAAGGAAAAAAATGGGGCAAAATGGACTGGAAGCAATATCGCAAGAAGTCGGGCAAGAACGATCAAAATGCGGGCGAGGTGCCGAAAAAAGAATCGAATGAATCACTTGACGAATGGATCAAAAACTTCAAGCTCTGACACACGGACGATTTGCGCATTTTAAATCATGGCTATGCACTCTTACCCAGACGTTTCTCAAAGGCATCCCGCCATTCTGTAGAAAGCGAACGATTTTCCAGAATATCTTTGATTGCTTGTCGGTCATTGAGGCCCGAGTGATAAATATTCGCCACATGCGACACCGATACCGGGTGCGAATCTTGCTCACAAAGTGAAAAGCGGTCGTCTGCTGTTACCTGGCCGGACTTGAGAACTCTTAGATAAAAACCGGACTTCGTAGTTTGCAGGAAACGGTCAGGCAAATCGGGGCGATTAAAACGTGCCGCCAGCTTATAGCAGGGTGTTCTCGGTTGGGTCACCTGAACAACAGTTGTGCCAACCTCGAACGTGTCTCCGATACAAACCGTATCTTCAAGCAGTCCCTCCGTGGTAAGATTCTCTCCAAAGCTACCCGGCTCAGCAATTTTCTCTTTCAACGCGTTTCGCCAGAATGGGTAATGCTCTACCGGATAAAGGTAAACCGCTTTGTCCACTCCACCGTGTGAATTCAGATCAGCCTGGCCGTCGCCCTCAAGTTTGGTCCTACCCACAGAAACGGGCCCTGAGACAGGTGACTTAAAGATGCCGGTGCGAAACGTTCTGCCCTCAAACTCAATCATTCGAATCGCACCCACGTTGATGGAAATTAGCCTCATATGGGGTGGCATTGACTGGTTGTTCTCCTGTTTTGATTTCTCTTACCTTACGGTTCAGACCCCTCACGCTGCCTTCCGGGCCACCACCAGCCAATCCCATGGATACGGATCCTGCATCCAAGATGGGGGTTCTTCAAAATCTTCTTCCCAGGAATACTCAATTTTTTCGAGTTGCTGCACTTCAAAACCCGCGTCGCTGAATGTCATGACAACTTCCTCACGGAGAAAATGTTTAGTGGGTGTGTCAGAAATTTTCACGACCCCTTCGACGAGAGATACGATATCTTGCTCTGCTGATGACCGCATTTGCCGAGCTGCCTCCGCAAAGCTACTTCCGTCCCGGCGATACCACTGACCAATACGTTGATAGGTCAGCAATGCGACCTCAAGTGAGGGGACAACCGCAACAAGATGTGCGCCGCTACGCAGATTTCGGTAGACCGTCTTTAAAATTCCCTCTCGCTTTTTCGGATCCGGCATAATTAAAACCTGCATCAAAAGGCCGACATCCGCACAGCAAAAAGGCGGATTGGCATCGACAAGATCTTGCTGGAAGATCCGGACGTTGTCTCGATGGTGGTTGTTTTTTTCAGCAATTTCCAATGAGGCGGCAGAGAAGTCGACAGCGACAACTTCTCTTGCTCTCTCAGCAACGAACGGGACAGTGCGGCCAACACCGCAACCAAAATCGCAAAATGTATCTTGCGGATCGACCACTCTTTCCAGGACTCTGCGGAGAACATTGTCGCGGTCGTGGGCAAAGGTATCGAAAATTTCCTCGTCATATTGCGGTGCAGCTTGATCCCAGAGCTTTTGTTCCATGGTCCGCCTCCAAAAATGGTTTTAAACCAGCTAGCGACCAGTCTAAGCGGTCGCTACGGAAACGAACCAGAGCAATTCCGCCCCGAGATTCAAGGACGACGTGCGGGCGGAGGAGGACAACAGTTCTCGGGGCAAAAATCGGCTCGCGGCCCCAAACAACCCAACGTTTCTCGCGCTGCTCCTTCCGTGCGCTCCGTAATCAGCTTGCGAATCATCGAAATAAAATCGGGGTGCGTGCCGACGGTCTTGGCCCGTACATACTGCACACCCAAAGATTCGCATAACTCTCTCGCTTCGGTATCGAGGTCAAAGAGAACCTCCATATGATCCGAGATAAATCCGATCGGCACAATCACCACATGTTCGATCTTGTCTTTCTCGTGTGCTGCTGAGATTGCATCACAAATATCCGGTTCGAGCCAAGGTTGCTGTGGTGGGCCACTACGACTCTGGTAAACCAGTGCGTAATCTTCGATTTCGAGCGCCTCGCTGACCAGTCGCGATGCCTCCTTCAATTGAATCACGTAGTCGCAACCATCAGCCATGCTATTGGGAATGCTGTGTGCGGTGAAAAACACTTTCATCCGTTTTAGGTCGGTTGACGGAATCTTTGCAATCGCTTCACGAACATGCGCGATCATGGGGGAAATAAATCCCGGGTGATTATAAAACGCTCGAAGTTTATGAATTACCGGCGCTGCGGGGCCAACCTCACCGCATGCGGCGATGATATTTTCGCGATATTGACGACAGCCTGAATAAGAACTGTAGGCGGAGGTAAAAAAAGCCAGACTTTTTTCCCGCCCGTCCTCTCGCATTTGCTCAATCGTATCGGTGAGCAGCGGGTGCCAATTCCGATTCCCCCAATAGATCGGCAAGTCGGGACCATGGATTGCCAATTCTTGCGTGAGCGCATCGATCAACGCTCGATTTTGATCGTTGATCGGACTTTTACCACCGAAGGCCTGATAATGCTCACCGACCTCAAGCATCCGCTCCCTCGGTACATTTCTTCCGCGGAGGACATTTTCCAGAAACGGAAGGACATCATCCGGGCCTTCCGGACCGCCGAACGAGACAACCAACAGACTGTCGTAGGGTGCCTCTGGATTAAGGTCAATCATCCGATCACTCCACGAAGTGCCGACGTAAGGTCAGGAAATTCAAAGCTGTATCCACTTGCCACAAGTTTCTCTGCGGAAACGCGTGTGCTTGAGAGCAGCAATGCATCAGCCATTTCACCGAACATCGTGCGGGCCACTATCGCGGGCATGGGGAATAGCGTGGGACGACCTAAAATTTTCCCTAATGTTTTTGTAAATTCAGCGTTGGTGACCGGTGCAGGGGCCACGCTGTTCACCGGACCTGAAAGTGACTCATTGGAGATGGCATGCCGAATAACACCGACCAGATCCGGCAGTGCAATCCAACTCATGTACTGTTGCCCCGAACCGACCCGACCTCCCAGGCCGAGTCGAAAAGGGGTGAGCATTTTTGCCAAAGCGCCGCCCTGATCGCTCAGCACCACGCCGATCCGCAGGTGCACCACACGAATTCCCGCTTCTCGGGCAGGGTTCGCGGCCGCCTCCCATGCCGTACAAACCTCAGCTAAAAAGTCGTTCCCTGCAGGACTACTCTCAGTCATCATCTGATCACCGGCACTCCCATAAATGCCAATCGCTGAGGCACAAACGAGTGTGTGTGGTTTTTGATCGAGTCTTGCCAAACTCTCGGAAAGTCGCTGTGTGCTATGAACACGGCTGTCACGAATACGCTGTTTCTTTGCTGCCGACCAACGTCCTTCCGCAATATTTTCTCCGGCAAGGTGCACAACGGCGTCGCACCCGTTCAGCGATTCGAGTTCCCCGTCGACCGATTCGGGCGAAGAAGGATCCCAGAGGATGTCTGTGCCTTGCGGATTTTTCCGGACCAGACGAGAAACGTCCGTGTTTTCGGCCTGAAGTGTCTGAGCGAGTGCGGAACCGACAAGTCCCGTAGCCCCTGTAATCGCAACGCGCATGATTCTACCCGCATCGAATAAACGAACGCCCCAAGAGTTATAGCCGGCTCACCGAATTTGGCTATTAGCCTTTGGCTTCGTCCAATAATTCTTGCAGTTTGTGTTTCGGCTGCACACCAACCATCCGCCCAACAACTTCGCCTCCTTTAAAGACCATCATGGTCGGAATGCTCGAAACATTGAATTGTTGTGCAGTCTGTGGATTATCATCGATGTTGATTTTTCCCACTTTAACCGACCCGGCGTTCTCCACGGCCAATTCTTCCACCATCGGAGCAATCATCCGGCAGGGACCACACCAGGGAGCCCAAAAGTCCACCAATACCGGTGCATCCGCACCGAGCACTTCGGTGTCAAATCCAGAATCCGTAAACTCAATCACATCACTCATTTGAATCTCCCAAAAACTAAATCGTTAGGGTTGCCGGTCCCGAATTGTATATGACCGACGATGCGAACAAGACCGGCCACCCGCGTCACGACACCGTAACATGGAAACGGCCCGGCCAAAAGGCACCCGAAAAAGGCACGCATAGGGGTCAGGGCAGTGCGTGGAATATGTCGGGATTTGCGACCATCCAGGCCGTCAGGTGCAACTCTTGCTCATTGGAGAGATTGAGCGTCTGGCGAATACGGTTTCGGTGTTTTTCGACTGTCGACAACGAAATGCCGAGTGCCTCTGCCGCCTGGGCGTTGCTTTTCCCTGCTGCTACCTCGCTGAGCACATCGCGCTCCCGTTGCGAGAGTTGGTGTATCGCTGACGGTAGACGCCGGATCGTAATCAGCACGCAATCTGAATCCAGGTATCGGACGTTTGCCCGCCACAGAGTGCTAACCGTTTGATATTGGTTACAAAATTCGCAATTGGCGTCGTTTTTTGTGGAGAGGCACTGATCAATGGCCGCCTTCCACTCTTGCTTCCCCTCCGAAATATGATCCAGGGTATCACAGCCGGTGTAGTCATCTACAGAATGGCCATCTGCTTTATATGAGGGGGGAATATCTGACATCACCAGACAACGATACTCCCGATCCACCACCATGGAAATCATTTTCTTAGCCCTCCATTTTCAATTCCAGAGATCCATGCTCTGAAGTCGATCAGCGGGGGATTTGCACACCCGCTGCCAAACATTCACATACAACCTGCTTTCAAATAAATTTTCGCTTCAGCGTCCTGGATTACTCCGCCGAGGTATAAGGAAAGTTGTGTATCGCCTAAGCGATCGCAGCTTCAGACGCTTCCCGCTGACTGTTCCATCTGCCAGACGTACGAACGCCGAGTTCCAAAACACCGCGGTAATCACTGGACAATCATTTCAACCGAAATCTTGCGGCGGCATCTGCAACTGCACCGCAAAAAATCTATGGTCAAAACAAAACGCCTGCCTCCAAATTCGGAAAAATATCGTCGCAGAGGTTGAAGTTAGGTGGTCCCGCTGCCACCCGCAGCGGAACTGCCGAAGTAGGACCATCCAGTGCCCAAACCCAACGAGGGCATTGACCGATCACTAAAAATTTATGCAAAATTTCGGCCCGCTTGAAAATAGAGGTTACCCGTAATCTCCGACCATTTCACAAACCTAACCCCCCAGGTGAGCCGTTAAAAAGACTATCTGAATATAGGCATTTTTCAAAATTTTTCGCTACCGACCACCCTAGATCGGTGGTCTCAAGCTGCAGCCAATAAACAGTTTGCCTCGGCCCCATTTTGCTCTGAAATCCACATCACTCTTGTGGGCCGTTATCCACCAGGTCGCCAGGATGACGTTGCGAGTCTCTCCATGATTTGCTGATCGGCCTCGCTTTTTACGCACGCTGCG
>JAYZMM010000023.1:0-31721 GCA_036153155.1 Planctomycetota bacterium | reverse complement strand
AAAAAAAGAACCGCTCGGCCTTTGGGCTGAGCGGTTTTTCTTTTGTGCAATTTCGTTTATTGCATCCCAAAAGAGCATCGCTGGGCCGACTGTTTCGCCAACAGCCATCTTTCATAACCGCGATGCTTCACCAAGAACGTCATCTCCACATTAAAGCACAGACAGACTCGGCAGAGGCGGTTCTTCCTGGTGCTTGGATGCGATTTCTCTCACCAATTGAGTGCACATATTCTGCAACGGGGAAGCCACTTCAGAAACATCGAAGTTTGCGCCGGTCTTCCCCTCATCTCCATTCACTCGCAACTGAATGTTAATTGGTACTTCACCCAGAAAAGGGATGCCGAACTCATCTGCCTTTTTCTTCGCGCCCCCATTTCCAAAAATGTCATATCGCTTTCCGTTATCGGGGCAAAGGAAATAACTCATGTTTTCAACGATCCCCAACACAGGAATTCGCACTTCCTGAAACATTCGAATGGCCTTAACAGCATCCAGCAAAGCGACATCCTGTGGTGTGCAGACGATCACCGCACCGGTCGGCGGAAGTGTCTGCGAAAGGGTTAACGCCACATCGCCTGTGCCAGGCGGCATATCGATCACCAGGTAATCGAGCGGGCCCCAATCAGTGTCACGGAGAAAACTGGTGATCGAACCATGCAACATCGGTCCCCGCCAGATCACAGCTTTATCTGCCGGCACGAGAAAACCGATCGATATTACCTTGAGTCCCCCAACATCGATGGGTGTAATACGCCGTGCAACAACTGGTTTTCCCTCTTCATCCGACCCGATTTGCTTCTCTGAGACTTCCGGACGGCCTGACGCACCCAATAAGTGGGGAACACTCGGTCCGTAGACGTCGGCATCCATTAATCCCACCTTGCAACCTGCCCGCTGTAACCCCAACGCCAGGCTGGTTGCAATCGTGCTTTTACCCACGCCTCCTTTGCCTGACCCCACAACAATGACGCTCTTGGCCGTGAGGCCAACTTGCCCGAGTTTGACCGGTGGTCTTGCATGCTCACTGATCTCGATTCGAACCTGCGCGAGGCCGGAAATACGATCGCGAAGCAATGATTCCAACTGATCGCGTGTCTCCCCCCAAATAGGTGCACTGTGGGATGTAAGTGCAAGGTTGATTGATACGGTGTCTCCATCGACTTCAATCGATTTGACTTGCTCTAGCTGGGTCACACTTCGACCCGTCTCTGGGTCCTTGAACTCGGCAAGCACAGCTTCGATATCGGTCTTCTTTAATTCCATATTTGACACGGCTCTCTCATGTAAAAGCGGGTTAAAACATTAAGGCCACGGTCCGACCATAATCGCGGATCAACGATTGTTTCGCAATGGACCGTAAAAATGCGTCTCTCGCTAAAGGATTGTCACAGGCGGGCTACCGTATTTTCAGCATCCGCCATTAAATGTCATCCTCTACCGCTGCGGCGGGTACTCCATCACATTCCGGAGACGGGTCAGTACACATTTCGCACACTGAGTTACCCTCACGGTCTTGACGACCGGCGAGCCCACCACACGAGCCTCTCAAACGTCGATTGCTGATAATTACACCAATCGCCATTCCTGCAATTGCAAGAGCAAACACACTTATCGAAAGCAAAAGGAGGGTGGTAGACATCACGTCGTTCCAGTCACTCAAAATAGGACGCAAAATGCGACGAAAACACTTTACGCAGTTTACCATTTTCAATGGTTAAAAACATCGCAGCCACCCCGTTATCCTCACTCCAGGCAAGGCCTTCCCTTTGCCCCATGAGAAATAGAGCCGTTGCCAGCGCATCGGATTCCATGCACGTTTTGGCGCAGACCGACACCGACCGCGGACCGGTCGATTGCGCCATCCCGGTGCGTGGATCGATGAGATGAGAAACCCTTCCCGACCGGTAGGAGCGGAAATTACGATAATCTCCCGATGTTGCGAGGGCCGCATTGTCGAGTTTTACAATGTGCGCCAACGTGCGACCTTCGATCAATGGATTTTCAATACCGACCCGCCACATGCGATCATCCGCCCGATGGCCCCAAGCCCTCACTTCGCCACCAATCTCGACCAACCCCCCTGCTCCACCGGCTTGCCTGAGCAGTGCTACGAGTTGATCGACGGCGTATCCCTTGGCCAACGAAGAAACATCAATCTCCAGACCCTCAACCATCTTCTGAATGGCAGCTTTATCCTTCTTTCCGCTACGCACCCGAACGTGTTGCGATCCGACCCGCGTTAAAACATCTTGTATTTGCTCGTGAGTCGGCCCCTGCTGAGTCATCTCCGAAGAGCCATCGAATCCCCAAAGTCTCATTAGCGGCCCAATGGTAACGTCTAACATCCCGTTGGTCGCCCGGTGATAGCCGATGGCCGCCTCCACCACATAAGCCGTTTCAGGCGAAACAGAAAACCAATGATGCGACGGAGCCACATTGAACTGTGATAACTCTGAGTCGGCTTGATACGTCGACATGCGTTGATTTATTTGAGCAAGCCGCTCTTCGACGCTCTGTTCGAGCAGCTTCTGATCAAGAGCGCCTGAGGGACCATCACGCGTCTCGGCCCACACGACCACCCGAAAGGTGGTCCCCATCGTTCGACCCTCCCAGCTGAGCGTTTGCTCGGGCATAGCATCGTCAGCGACCGGTGCTGATGTTACCCCGCGATCGTGACACCCCGCGACGAGGACGCACAAGGCAAAGTAGAACGTCAGATCGCCGCGATAAAAGCGAGGGGACTTGCGGTCATCACGCTGAGCAATCGCGTCTGACACACGAAATTTCATCGTTAGACAGGTTTTCCCAATCGACTGTTTTGTGGGTAGCATCACCGTACGTCAAACCTGACGGATCTTCAAAAACCTCAGGCCCCCCGGTTAGGTATCTGAGTTAACCACCAAAATCATCGAAGGCAATATTGTCCGGTTCTACACCCAAATCATCGAGTAATTTGAATACTGCCTGATTCATCATCGGCGGGCCACAGATGTAATACTCGATGTCTTCGGGAGCGGGGTGGTCCTTCAGATAGTTGTCGTAAAGTACTTGGTGAATAAAGCCCACATCCCCAGTCCACTGATCCTCGGGAAGCGGTTCAGAAAGCGCAATATGAAAAGAAAAATTAGGGAAATCATGTGCGATTTGCTCAAATTGATCCACATAAAAGAGCTCGCGTTTACTGCGACCACCATACCAGTAGGAGACTTTTCGATCCGATTTTCGCTCTTTAAAAAGTTCAAAAATATGGCTCCGAAGTGGTGCCATCCCCGCTCCGCCACCGATGTAGACCATCTCCGCTTGGGTGTCCTTGATAAAAAATTCTCCATAAGGACCCGATATTTCAACCTTGTCTCCTGGCTTTAGAGAAAAGATATAGGAGGACATCTTTCCAGGCGGTGTGTTTTCGGCCGCTCGTGGTGGGGGGCTCGCAACACGAACGTTGAGCATAATGACGCCCTTTTCCCCCGGATAATTTGCCATCGAGTAGGCACGGACCACTTCTGCGTCCACGGTAGAAACATATCGCCAAACGTCAAATTTATCCCAGTCATCGCGATACTCCGTCTCGATCTCAAAATCCTTGTAGGCCACAACGTGCGGCGGGCACTCGATCTGGATATATCCCCCTGGCTTGAAATCGACATCTTCGCCGACTGGCAACTCAAGAACCAGTTCTTTGATGAAGGTTGCCACATTATGGTTTGATTTCACGGTGCAGGTCCAACGCTTGGTTTCAAACGCTTCGGGCGGAACCTCAACCGACATGTTTTGTTTCACGGCAAC
Source organism: Planctomycetota bacterium (assembly GCA_036153155.1). Taxonomy (GTDB): domain Bacteria; phylum Planctomycetota; class Planctomycetia; order Pirellulales; family UBA7805; genus UBA7805. The sequence continues at coordinate 27,935 of JAYZMM010000023.1, read as the reverse complement.
CTGACACGAAAGTCGACAACCCTCACGGGCTTCACGGTTGTTGATGTGCGTGCGTTCGGTGGCCAGAATGTCACCTCCACCATCTCGTACTTTCACCAAACACTGGGCGCAGGTTCCACCGCCTCCGCAGGCCGATGAGACGAAAATCCCGGCATCCGAGAGGGCACCCAAAAGCTTGCCGCCAGCCGGTACTTCTATGGTTTTTTGGTCGTTGATGAGGATTTCTATGTTTCCACTGGCAACCAGACGCGACTTGGCAAACAGAATCAATACGACCAGTGCCAAAACGATTAGCGTAAACATTAGGACGCCGAGGATAATCTCGTTCATCGCGATTACATCCCTCCGAATGACATAAATGCCAGTGCCATCAGACCGACGGTCATGAATGTGATACCCAATCCCTTCAGTCCGTCCGGCACATCGCTGTAACGCATTTTTTCGCGAATGCCCGCAAGCGCTGCAATCGCAAGTGCCCAGCCCACGCCGGATCCGAAGCCGAATACACAGCTCTCGGTGAAATTATAGTCCCGTTCCTGCATAAATAAGGAACCGCCTAAAATCGCGCAATTCACCGTAATCAACGGCAGGAAAATACCAAGCGCGTTGTAGAGCGGCGGGAAAAATCGATCGAGTGCCATTTCAAGGATTTGCACCATCGCAGCGATCACGCCGATAAAGCTGATCAAGGAGAGAAAAGACAAGTCAATATTCCCCCACGAGGAATCGATCCAAGAAAGCGCACCCTTTTTGAGCAAATACTGGAAAATTAAATTATTCGCTGGAATCGTGATCGTCATGATCACGATCACTGCCACGCCGAGACCGAGCGCCGTTTTGACAGTCTTTGAAACCGCAAGAAACGTACACATCCCAAGAAAAAATGCGAGGGCCAAGTTTTCTGCAAAGATTGATGCTAAAAATATCGACAGAAGTTCATCCACGAGCCTACCCCTCCTGTTCCACTTGCTCGGGTCGAAATGTTCTCAAGACCCAAATGAAGAAACCAATGATAAAAAAGGCGCTCGGTGGCAGGAGCAACAATCCGTTGGCAACGTACCAACCACCCTCATTGCTGAGAGGAAAAATGGTATAGCCCCAAACGGTTCCTGAACCGAATAATTCTCGGATAAAACCGACCACCAACAAAATGACGCTGTAGCCAATCGCGTTGCCGATACCATCCAATGCGCTCATCAACGGCGAGTGTTTCATCGCGAACGCCTCCGCACGTCCCATGACGATACAATTGGTGATAATCAGCCCGACGAATACCGACATCTGCTTGCTTGCATCAAATGCGAAAGCTCGAAGCAGCTGATCCACTACGATCACCAGAGAGGCAATGATCGTCATTTGCACAATGATCCGAATATTGGTGGGTATGTAGTTCCGGATCAAACTCACGGCCGCATTGGAGCAGCCGAGAACGAAAATCACCGATAGCGCCATCGCAACAGAGGTTTCCAGCTTTGTAGTGACCGCCAGGGCCGAGCATATGCCAAGCACCTGCAGCGCAATCGGATTGTTGCGGAAAATCGGGTCAAACAAAACTTCCTTTGCGCGCATCTCAGGCATTCGGTGTGGCATCCTTTCTTTGCTGGAGTAGATCAAGAAAAGGACCGAATGCGTCGGGTCCGAGCCAATAATGAATCAAATTAGAAACGCCTTTACTCGTAATGGTTGCTCCAGAAATACCGTCAACCTCGTACTGTACATTCGGGCTGGAGGGTGGCACGCTTCCTTTGATCACCTCCAGGCGGATTTTTCCGGTTTCATCAAAAACTTGCTTGCCAGGCCAAATGGCTTTCCACTTTGGGTTATCCACTTCCGCCCCCAAACCGGCTGTTTCTCCGTGCTCGTAAAATGTGATCCCCCTCACGGTCGAACCATCGGCGTCAAGCGCGAGAAAGCCGTAGAGTGTCGACCAGAGGCCCTTTCCGTTGATCGGCAGCACAAGCTGCTGAAGTTTGCCATCACTGGCGACCACTTCGTACACAAATGCATATTTTTCCCTACGCTTTATTCCTGCGAGGTCGGCGGTTGGTGCAATTGGCTCACTTTGCTTTGGATCCGCAGCGGCTGCCCGCTGATCATAAGTGTCGGGATTCACGATCGATGCATCAACCCGCTTGCCCGTCTTCAAATCAATCAACACCGGACGAATGTTCTCGGTAAATTTTTTGTCGATCTCTTGCTGCGAAACCACTTGCCCCTCTGAGATTACGTCCGCTGCGATCAATACATTCTTTTTCTTATCAAGTCGTTTATTAGCCTCTTGTAGCGGTCGCAAACCGACCGCCGCACCGGCCACAATGACCGAACAGACAACGCATAGCATCGTTGCCACAACAAGAGTCTGCACTGTACTATCACGCTTCATAGCGAGCCATCCTGCGTCGGATATTCATTTGCACAACGAAATAGTCAATCAAAGGGGCCATAACATTACCGAAAAGAATGGCCAGCATAATTCCCTCGGGATAGGCTGGGTTTGCCACTCGGATTAAAATCGTCATCAGCCCAATGAGTGCGCCGTACCACCACTTGCCTGCATTGGTCATTGCAGCCGACACCGGATCGGTTGCCATAAAGATGGTGCCGAAGGCAAACCCTCCGATGACCAATTGCCACCATGGGGGAAGATACATCATGGCGTTCTCCGAGCCGTTGCTCGAAAGCCAGAATAGAGTCGAAGTAGCGACAGCACCGGCGACAACGCCCGCCATGATCCTCCAGGAACCTACCCCTACAAACAGCAGCAAAGTCGCCCCGAGCAAACAGGCGACCACCGACGTCTCGCCCATAGAGCCAGGAATAAATCCGAGGAAACAATCCCACCAACTGTGGCCGACCATCGCTTGGATATTGGTCATATCTTGTCCAACTTGCGCATCTGCCATGACTCCGAGTGGCGTGGCGCCGCTAACACCATCAGGCCGCTCGACCGCCGTCCAGACCGCGGCACCCGTAATTTGCGCCGGATAAGCAAAGTACAAAAAAGCTCTCGCCGTCAGCGCGGGATTCAAGAAATTCTTGCCCGTGCCGCCGAATATCTCCTTTCCGATAACCACCCCGAAGCTTATTCCCAAGGCAACCTGCCACAGGGGAATCGTCGGCGGAAGTGTAAGAGGAAACAACGCACTGGTGACCAGAAAACCCTCATTCACCTCGTGTTTACGCACGATTGCAAACAGAACCTCCCACAGCCCACCTACCGCGATAGTGACGGCGTATACTGGTAGAAAATAGAGACCACCCAGCACCACATCATCCAAAAAATTTTGTGGGTCGTGGCCAAGCCCGAACCAAGCTAAAAAATTCTCACGCCAAGACTCCAGAACGCTCGCCCCCTGAGAAATCGCTAAATTGGCTTGATAACCAGTGTTGTAAAACGCCATGAAAAAACATGGACCGAGCGCAACGACCACCAGGACCATCATTCGCTTCAAATCGATGCCATCTCTCACATGAGAAGCACCCCGCGTAACGCTGGACGGCGTGTAGAGAAACGTATCAGTCGCCTCATAGAGCGGATACAGTTTTGAGAGGCGTCCCCCTTCCTGGAAAAGGGGTTCCATATTGTCGAGCCATTTACGTAACACGCCAACCTCTCTTTGGACTTTAGCCCTCTGCCTCGATGCGATTTAAACTTTGACGCAGCAAGGTGCCGTACTCATGCTTGCCCGGACAGACAAAGGTACAAAGTGCCAGATCCTCCTCGTCCAATTCCAAAACCCCTAAGCTTTGTGCCGATTCCGTATCGCCGGTCAACAGAGCCTTGAGTAAAGGGGTGGCCACGATATCGAGCGGCATGACGTCCTCATACATGCCGATCGGCACCACCGCTCGGGGGCTGCCGCACGTGCTTGTGTCCATATCAAAGCGCCGATTGTTCAGCGGGTGCCAACGTGAGGCAAAGACACGACGCAGGGAAAATTTATTCTCACCCGGTTTGAGCCAACCGAGAAACTCTCGGTCACCGCCTTCGGCGAGACAAGAAATCTGATTATGATAGCGCCCGAGAAAGTCGACCGGAGCAATTGCATGTCTTCCCGCAAGCACAGAACCGGAAATGATCCGTGTTTCGTCCAAATCGACCTGTCCGTCGCTGGCCATCAACTCTGGAAGAGAAGCTCCGATATGGGTCCGAACCAGTCGGGAATTTGCCAATGGTGGACCTGCAAGTGCAACCACGCGATCCGTGAGCAATTCTCCCGTGCGAAAGCAATGGCCAATCGAGATCACGTCTTGATAGCCCACATGCCAAACCGCCGCCATTGAAGAAACCGGTGACAAAAAATGGATATGTGTTCCGACGAGACCAGCCGGATGAGGGCCAGCAAAAGACTGAAAATTTGCGATTTTTCTTTCCGCTCCCGGCAATTTGACCCCGTTTGCATGGCACACATAAAGGGTGCCATCGGTTAGCGTGCTTAGAACTTCAAGACCCGCGACAAAATCTGCGGGACGTGACTGAATCACGACTTCCGGATCCGCAGCAAGGGGATTTGTATCGATGGCTGTCACAAAGATCGATTGCGGCGCGAAATCGATCCTCGGCACGCGACTAAAAGGTCGCTGACGCAATGCGGTCCAAAGCCCCGATTGGACTAATATCTGTCGTACCCGGTCGGCATCTATCGTGCTGAGATCTTCTTGATCAAAACACTCAAAGGTCTCCTGCTGGTCGCTATTCCAATCAACTTCTATCGCCAACGATTCAAATTTACGTTTCTCACCACGTTCGATAGCAGTGACCGTACCGGTTGCCGGTGCCGTAAAACGGACTCCGGAGTTATTTTTATCCTCGAACAGACACTGCCCCTTGAGCACGCGATCGCCGACCTTCACTTGCATCGTGGGTTTCATGCCCACGTAATCATCACCGATAATTCCAACATGCTGAAAGCCACGCAGGTCAGAAATTTCCTGCCTCGGTGCACCGGACAACGGTACCCGCAAGCCTCGTCGAATTCGAATTGCGGTATTCATGGATGTGATGGAACGGAAGCGGTTGAAACTCACTGCAGTCGCAAGGATGAAGTCGGTCGGGCGGTTCCCAGTCGACACCCGACTTTGTGAAAGTTATCACAAAGTCGGGTCAAAAGAAAACCCGACGAGCGGGCTAAGTTCTGAGCGAATCGTATCGAACCCCCCAAGGAGGGTCAAGGTAAGAAAAACTGGGTTTGGGAACACAAATATGGCAAGTACTAAGGCAATCAGGGGGCAATCAGGGGGCAATCAGGACAAAAAAAACCCCCTCACAGATGGGGCAGAACCTGTAAAGGGGTCGCGGCCTGCGTCAAAGACGCCGCCGCAGTTGGGTCGATGATGTTCTGCTGAATTATGCGCGGCGAATTGCATTTGGCAACCAATCCTATGGGGGTCCCTTTAAGATTTCTTACACCGCCTCTCTAACCGCCGAATTCACAAAAAAATAGGCTACAATTTTCACCCTGTTGTCTAATCAACTAATTCTCTCCCACCTCCGACGGAGGGTATTACCGGTGGAAATTAAACAGCTCCTTGCCGAATTGATCGCTACACCCAGCGTCAATCCGATGGGTCAAACGGCAAAAGAGGGTGCCGTTTATGAATCACGACTGACGCAATATCTCGAACACTATTTTCGATCCTTGGATCTTCCGGTGATGCGACAGAAAATCGCGCCCTACCGAGACAACCTACTCGTGCGGGTTGATCCACCCAGCCGTAATATTGCGAATAGTCCTCTGCTATTGATCGACGTGCACCAGGATACGGTGCCGGTGGAAGGGATGCGAATCAAACCCTTTGCCGCCGAAACTGATGGAACGCGAATGTTCGGACGCGGCGCGTGCGATGTCAAAGGAGGAATGGCGGCGATTCTCTACGCAATTCGGCAACTCGTTGAAACAGATGTTCATCAAATACCAACGATTGTAATCGCCTTTACAGTGAACGAAGAGCACGGATTTACTGGCGCGATTGAGTTAACAAAACTCTGGAAAAATAAACCGGTAGCTGACTTTCTTGGTAAAAAACCAGATGCCTGCATCGTCACCGAACCGACCAAATTACAGGTGGTCAAACGACACAAAGGGGTACTTCGCTGGCGTTGCCACACTCGCGGAGTCGCAGCACACAGCAGTCAAACCGTTCATGCGGAAAATGCCATCTATCGCATGGCGCACGTGGTTGACAGATTGGAACGGTACGCAGCAGACGTCCTGCCAACGTTAGAAGAAGATACACTCTGTGGCCCGGCCACCCTCTCTGTCGGTACCATCTCAGGCGGGGTCAGCGTCAACACGATTCCGGATCAATGTTCGATCGAAATTGATCGACGACTTCTGCCAACCGAGATACCCGAAACGGCGTACGAACACGCCATTCAACACTTGGATCGCTTGAGAAACGAGGGCATCGAGTTAGAACACGAACCCCCGATGCTTAGCACGCCCGGCCTTTGCGATAAGCAGAATGGCCCGCTTGCCGATTTCCTGATCGATACACTCCAAGACGCCGGACAAACATCGGCGACTGAAGGGGCGGCTTATTGCACCAATGCCGGAGTCATCGCAGCGAGTGGCGTCCCAGTCGTCGTATTCGGGCCGGGATCAATCGAGCAGGCGCACACCGAGGATGAGTGGATCGATACTCGACAAGTTCAATCCGCAGCCGATGTCCTGGGAAAGCTTATGATATCAGCATGGCCCGCTTGAGTGCCATTCGGCAAAATCAATTCGCGATCTAAAAGACATCCAGATTAAAATGGTGGCCTTGATAGTACTTTCGATCTTGCGGGTAGTAGTTCTGCCACTGTCGATTGTATACCGGAATCCGCATTTCTGGTGGGTAGCGGTAATATAAACTGTCGGCACTTCGATAGTACTCACTGCCCCAGAAATTTTGGGGATAGTAAACGTACGGATAGTGGTAAAAACGTTCCCAATCCTGGGTTTTATAGGTATATCCCCAGGCGCGGCCGTATGCCCGCTCCGCATATGCGTCTGAGGATCCTAGAGACCCAGCGAAAAGACCGAACAGTAAAACTGCAGCTATCAGACGTACCAACATGCTAACATCCCCCCGGAATGTGCCAGCGCGGGTAACAAAGATGGCTGGCTCTACCCTAAACAATCGGCACACCGTAGGGTCAAGGTAAAGTGAATATTCCCTATAACCCACAAAGAGTCTGATGCTAGCATCTGCCACTGCATTGAGAAACGAGAGTTGCTTCGAGACTCGCTCGAATTTTCAACTGGGCAAGCGGCCCTCATGCAACTCCTGATCCCATTCTTCCATTAGCGGCCAACTAGTCGCACATGTGCCGAAATCGGCCATGCTCAGGTAGCCTTCCAGGCGGCTGATGGTAGCATCCAGTTGATCGTTTTCTTTTCGAAAAACGGGGCCATGGCTCGGAAGGAGCCACTCTACATCACTTTCTCGGATCCGCTTAAGCGATTCGATAAACTGGGGAATGTCACTTCCATGATGGGCATCGATCGCACCCACACAGCCATCACGATATATATTATCGCCAGAAAATAGAAGATTTCCCAACCGAAATGCCAGTTGGCTGTCAGTGTGCCCCGGCGTATGCCAGACTTCCAATTCAAGCCCGCCTACCTTGATTGTGTCGCCATCTTCAACCAATTGCTCAAGCTTGACGGCAGGCATATCTAAATGAATATCTTGGGCCTCAATCTCTGCGAAAGTCTTGAGGCGATCTCCTTCGAGCAGCGGGGCGGCCGCCAAAGGATGACCGGTCGCCGTGGTTTTCAGCAACTGCTTCGCGCGGGCAAGACCCTGTACATGGTCTGCATCGGCATGTGTGGCGACGATTGTCGCGCAATTCGACAGCGGAAAGTCGAGTTGCCTAATAACCTCGATAATTTCGTCAACAGATTCTGTAAAACCAATATCGATCAGTAGCCAATCATCCCCATCGTATACCAAATACACACAGCACCCGATCCGATGACCAGCGGCATGGTTCAGTTCAATGACGTGTGGAAAAAGTGGCCTACGCTCAAGCATAGAAGCATTCCTGTATTCAAAACGGACAGACGTCACACCCCAAACCATCTTGGTCAATCTGATGGTGAATGGTGTTGATCGTTTAAAGAATCCTCAGCATTCAGATTTTACGTTTGGCTGCCGTGCTGCGCCAAGCGGCAGAATCGGTTAAAAGCCGCGTAATCTACCTGTTGTCTTGCTTTACGATTGCGGCAAGGCCTTCTCGATAACTGGGGTAACGCAACCGAACCCCTAGTTCGTTGCGCATTCGATCATTGCGGACACGCTTACTGGTCGCGCCACGCCCAGCAGTATTTTCCATCGCAACCGCGAATTTTGGTGGGGGTGCGTTTAGTAATCGGGCAAGCTCATTCAGGTAATCTCCACGAAGCGTTGGCGAACCGTCTGCAATTGAATAAATCCCGGTCGCACCCTGAACCGCCGCCGCGTCCACCGCCTGCGATGCATCGTCAACATGAATCAGATTCAAATACCCGGAGGCCGGCAACGGCAATGGGTTCCCCGCCAGGAGTGCATCTCGGCGAGGCAAGCGATCGGGTCCGTAAATACCGGCACAGCGAAGAATTTTAAAATTAAGATTGCGTGGATGCGTTTGCAAAAGCCGCTCAGCATCCAGACACGCTTGGGTCGCGTCGCGACTCGCATATGTCGGCGAGTCCTCATCCACCCAGCCGCCTTCTTTTTCGGCATACACACCAGTTGAGCTGATATACAAGATTTGAGAGGGATGATCAGGGAGAGCCTCTAGCACATTTCGGAGCCCATCCACATAAACCTGATGGATGCTCGCCTGCGAGGTTCGGTCGTATCCGACTGCAAATAGCACAGTATCTACCGCTGGCAGATCTGCCAGCGAGTCAGGCAGAAGAATATCGGCAACAATGGGAGAGAAACCTGCTTGTGCAAAAGCACTACTGTGCGTTTGACTTCGCGTCACTACGTGAACCGCGTCGCCTGCCCGACACCAAATATCGGCCACGCGACGCCCTAGATAACCGCAACCAAAGATTAAACGCTTCAAGTCTGACCCTCCTCATCATCTTCCAAGGGCAAGGCCAGACTGTTCATACTGCGATCTGATTCGAGAAACGAAGCAAGTATGATTTGGGCCGCAATCTTGTCTCGGCGTTGCTTTCTCTGTTTGCCGCTCAGTGCACTTTCTTTGAGCAGCTCATCCGCAAATTGAGAGGTAAATCTCTCGTCAAAGAAGGTTGTAGGAATCCCCGTTGTCGCTTCCAGCCACGCACCGAAAGCGCGTGCCTCCCGTGATTTTTGACTTTCCGACCCACTCATGTGGATCGGTAGCCCGACGACCCAAAGCGCAATCTGTTCGCTTGCCACAAGATCACAAAAATATCGGGCTTCCTGATCTTTCCCTTGTCGCTGATACAAGTCAAATGGACTAGCAATTTTCTGTTGCGGATCAGTGATCGCAATGCCGATGCGCACCGTGCCGAAATCGACACCGGCTATACGTCCCACTATTCGCGAACCACCTGAATTGTCTTTCATTGAGGCGCACTGAAATTGTGTGTGATTGATGTTTCTTATGCATAAAATAAAAAAAGATCGTATGCCATCGAGCATACGCCTACCATGCATCTTTATTTTCTCAACTGATTAAACCACGGTCGAGCCCTCTCGCGGGAACAATCAGCCTGGAACACCGTCAATCAGGGATCGGATTCGACGAGCAGAAGTCTGCCCGCGTTGACGATTGCACTGTGGTTTGATACCCTCTGGCCTCTCATGTAATCCTTAACGTTTGCCTTCGTCAGAATGATCCGATTTCATTATCAGGAGACCGAGCGTTTCAATTCCAAGTTTATATAGGTAGTTGAATAATGTCATACGAAATAACTCTAATCCGTGGTGATGGTACGGGTCCGGAGCTGGCGGAAGCGGCTCGAAAGTGTGTCGATGCCACGGGCGTCGATATCCATTGGGACGTCCAAGAGGCGGGCGTTGATATTATGGAGAGTGCTGGGACGCCAATTCCGGAAAGCACACTCGAGAGTGTTCGTCGCACGCGTTGTGCGCTGAAGGCACCAATTACAACACCCGTGGGCACGGGTTTTCGCAGCATTAACGTCTACCTGCGGCAGGAACTGGGGCTGTTTGCATGCATCCGGCCATGCAAACAATACCAGGGCGTACGTAGCTATTTTTCTGAACTACCGGTAGATCTCGTGATCGTACGTGAGAACACCGAAGATTTATATGCAGGTGTTGAATTTGAGGCAGGCAAACCTGAGACAAGCGAGCTGATTGACTTCATCAACAAGCTGCCCTCTGATCGAAAAATAAAAACAACTGGTGAAGAGACGGGGGTCTCGATCAAACCGATGAGCGTTTCCGGGACCGAAAGAATTGTACGCTGTGCGCTAGAGTACGCGCGCGACAACGGTCGCAAAAAAGTGACTGCAGTCCATAAAGCCAACATCATGAAATATAGTGATGGACTTTATCTGGCAACTGCACAACGTGTTGCGGAAGATTATCCGGATATCGAATTTGAAGAGCGGATTGTAGACAACATGTGCATGCAACTGGTGCAGAAACCGGAGTTGTACGATGTGTTGGTGCTCCCCAATTTGTATGGAGACATCGTGAGCGATCTGGGAGCGGGAATTGTGGGTGGACTCGGCGTTGCGCCCGGAGCGAACATCGGCCCGGAAGGTGCTGTGTTTGAAGCGACGCATGGAAGTGCGCCGAAGTACAAGGGGCAAAACAAGGTAAACCCAACTGCACTCATCCTCTCAGGGATGCTGATGTTACAGCATCTTGAGGAGCGTGAAGCGGCGGATCGCCTTGAAAAGGCGGTAGCAGATGTCATTGCCGAAGGTAAAAATGTCACTTATGACTTAAAACCACATCGCGATGACCCCACCGCTGTCGGAACGCAAGAAATGGCCGACGCTATCTGCGAGCGACTAAGACAATAACGGGCAAGAAAAAGAGATCCCGGGACCAGTCCAATGGACAGTTTGATCCGTTGCAATCTCGGCTACAAATATCGACCCGTTTGTTTCGTTCAGGGTGCGTGAACACGTAGATGCCAGGAGTAAGTATTGCTCGCTCCCAGAACATTCCGTGCAGTCGTGAGTGGTCGTCGACGCGGTTTGGGTGCTTTAAGCATTCGTGCGTTGTTTCGTCTTTTCTCAATCCCCTATCGCATGATCGTCGATCTTCGAAATTGCGCGTTCGATCGGGGTTGGTACAAAACGCATCAATTCCGTGTCCCGGTGATCAGTGTGGGAAATCTTACCTTAGGTGGCACGGGAAAGACGCCATTTGTCGCTTGGATCAGCAAATGGTTAATCGCTCAAAATATCAGTCCTGCGATCGTCAGTCGCGGATACAAACAAGGTCACGGAGAACGCAATGACGAAGCGATGGAGCTAGCAGAGAAACTTCCGGGCGTGCCGCACGTCCAAAACCCAAATCGCGTGCAAGCGGTGGAAACAGCCATCAAACAACATGCGGTCGAAGCGATCGTACTCGATGACGGATTTCAACACCGGCGTCTTGCAAGGAATCTGGATATTGTGTTGATTGATGCGCTGGAGCCATTTGGTTTTGAATACCTGTTCCCACGCGGAACATTGCGTGAACCGCTTTCGAGTCTTCGACGAGCCGATGCCGTTGCACTGACGCGGGTTGATCGCATCTCGGCGGAACGTCTGGCTGAGCTTAAAAATCGCGTTCAATCGATTGCGCCCCATGCGGCTTGGATTGAATTGGCGTACCGCGCTGCATTTTTGACCGGGCGTGAAGGGGATACCGTTTCCATTGACACGTTCCGTGACGCATGCGTCTTTGGTTTTTGCGGGATTGGTAATCCGGAAAATTTTGCCCGTACGCTTGCTGAAGAGCCATGGCATGTTCAGCAGTGTGAAGAATATCCAGACCATCACCATTACACGCAGGCCGATAGCGAACGACTCGCAAAGCAGGCGGCGAGTTGTGGTGCGACGGCAGTCTTATGCACGCACAAAGATCTGGTAAAAATCCGATCTCTCTGGAGAGGCTCCATTCCACTCTATGCGGTCATGCTAGAGACAGAGATAAGAGCTGGTGAAGAGGCACTTTCCTCGGTTCTAAGGAAACTGGCCGACGCGGTGCAATAATCAGTAAGCGTCAGGGTTATGCGTCGATGGCCATCAATACGCATCATTCGATGCTAGCACCCACGGCGGCAATTATTCTATGGCTCCAATCTGGAGTGAGCGTTATAAACAGCACGATAGACACCTGCATTTCAGGGGATGCAGGTGAATCGCCACACCCTGGAGCTTTGATTTTTCCATGACAGAGACAAACCTTGACCTCCTCGCAGCACTGGATCAGATCGGGCAACCAAATATTTTGGTACTCGGTGATTTCATGCTCGACCGATATACGTGGGGTAATGCCGGCCGCGTGAGCCAAGAAGCACCCGTGCTTCTTCTGCAGGTCGACGCCGAGGAAGAAAAACTGGGGGGCGCAGGCAACGTTTGCCAGGCCCTTTCCCATCTTGGCGCACGGGTCCTGGCCGCCGGCATATTAGGAGCGGATTATTCGGGAGATTCCATCCGCAGAATGCTTTCCGAAATCAATGTGGATTGCCAGCTGCTCGTGACCGATCCGGCACGGCCCACGACGACGAAAAACCGTTTTATGGGACGTGCCGCCAATCGGCACCCGCATCAAATTCTTCGTGTGGACCGAGAAACGGGCAACGATTTGCCCGCCCATTTAGGCGAAGTGATGCTTCGTGGGATTGAAGAAAAAATTGCAGAATGCGATGCAATCTTATTGTCAGATTACAACAAAGGCTCACTCTCCCCTTCGCTACTTCAAAACATTATTAAACTTGCACGACAACAAAAAATCCCGATCATTATCGATCCCGCTGCAGATCGTGACTACGCGCTATATCGGGGCGCTACAATGATGACACCGAATCGAGCGGAAGCCGAACAGGCATCTGGGATGACTATCAACGATCCTGCGGAAGCCGTGCAGTCGGCCCATGCAATTTGCAAGACTGCCGACCTAGAAATGGCGATCGTTACAATCGACAAAGATGGGATGGTACTTGCAGATCGACGCGGGCAAGGAAACATTTTCCCAATCGATCCGAGATCAGTTTATGACATTACAGGAGCCGGAGACATCGTTTTAGCCGTGGTCGGGCTCTGTATTGCTGCACAAAAATCGGCAGCGATCGCTGCACGCCTTGCAAACATTGCTGCAGGAATCGCAGTTGAACAGGTAGGGGCGGCAGTGCTTCAACGCGATGAATTACGACAGCGATTACTTGCACGAAGCCAACCGGTGGAAAACAAATTAATCCAATTATCGCAGGCCAAAAAAATTATTGATGTGCATCGCGCGACAGGCAAGCGGATTGTATTCACAAATGGATGTTTTGATTTACTCCACGTGGGGCATATCACGTATCTCCATCAGGCAGCGGAACTAGGCGATGTGCTCGTCGTGGGACTTAACAGTGACCGCAGCGTACGTCGCTTGAAGGGTAAAAAACGCCCTGTAATCGGCCAGCGTGATCGCGCAGCAATTCTCGCTGCACTCCAGTGCGTTGATTTCGTGCTCATTTTCGACCAGGACAATCCTTTAGAATTAATCGAAGCCCTCCGACCCGATGTCCTCGTTAAAGGGGGCGACTACAAAAAGTCTCAAATGGTCGGCAGAGATCTGGTCGAATCTTACGGTGGCTCAGTGATCACCACTCCGGTTGTTGAGGGTGTTTCTACCACTCGGATTCTAAGTGCTGCCACCGCATGAGCGGCTAGCTCTACGAACTCGATTTCCGGGGCAATTCAAAAATGGATTGGCTTTTCACGATGGCATAATCATCGGGAAACGTGTGAAACGCCTGGATTCTCAACGATCGCATACGAATATCCATATGAATGTAACTGATGGCACCCAAGGCCATACGCCCACTAGACTCAAACCGGTAGAGTATTCCGTCGGTCTCTTCTCCCTGAAATAAATCATTTTGATAATTCCAGAAGATATCCGGTTGCACTTTCTCTAGTTGGAAGCTCATCAGATAACCTGCTCCCCCACGGCATTCGACTTTATCATTGCGCTCGCCTTGCAGGCGATATGAAAGTAGTCGTCGCTTCTGTGGCAGTGGCATATGCGCCCCTGTCGCAACCTCCGTCAAAGTAATGCCCTGATAACTCCAAGTAACCAAGTGTCCTGCGGAGGTGATATTGACAGTTGCCTCGTAGGGTCCGTGCGCAATTTTTCGCGTGCAGAAAACCTGAAATAATTCCGGATGTAACGGTCTCCCGTACAACTGAAATACCAGCTCGGCAACTTTCGGACGAATAGAGAGCACGCGATTTTCTATCTGCAAGAATCAGAACCATCATTCAAAAATTGATTCTATGATTATATACGCTTACGGAAAATCACACAAAGACCGCTCCCACAGCTCTCGGGTCACTTGCTTTTGCTCTTGACTTTATTCGTGACCAGCATCTTATGTTGCGTTCAGGTGTGGCCACCAAATGCTGTGCGAAACTCAGACAGCTAGGGTGTCGGAAAACCTACCAACATGTCGTAGAGCGCGTGCGTACCAGCAGCAATCCCGAACCCGCGGAAAATAAACAACACGGCAAAAAAAAGACCTGCCATAGCACGGAAAGAGAAGCTAGCCACGTCAAAGTGATCCCCGTAAGGACCCAAATAATGAGCTGCTGCGAACAATATACTAGTAATGATCAGTGCGGCCGCAACTTTGATCCTCCGAGAAGCGATGGCAAGGCCTACTGCGGCCATAGCAAGAGGAAGAAGCATCAGGCGAAAAAGCAACTCTTCGTATACGCCCGCGCCAAAATATCGCACAATCCGGCTGAACGTATCATGTGCTAATTGTTCCAATGGAATTTCACATGCTGTTGGAACCCCGGCAATGGAAAGTACATTGGTCTGCACATGTGCGATCGCCAAGAGAACAACTGCGAACACCGCAGATTCCGCTGCCATCGTGTAGATGACATTACTTGATATTTTCCAAGGCTGTCCGGTTGCATGATGCCATGCGAGGAGTATCGAAAGTGTGAGAATCGGTAGCAAAAGCCAACCGACAAGTCCCGAACCGGCCAGTAGCTGCTGCATCCAGATATCGGCGCCGTTTCGGACTGCGCTATCACCTAGCCACCAGCTACCCAATTCATAACAAATGATGAGTGGTAAAACAAAATAAAAACTGGCCAGTGGTCGCCGTGATTGATTCCAATAACCGGTCGAGATTGCGGTTATCGCCTGTGATTCATTTCGAATGCAAGAAAGCATAGCCTAACCCACGAATCAGCAAATCATAAAAACTCGACAGAGAAAACATAGTAAAAAACGTTACTCTTTCATCGTCCGCTCAAGCAGCCTCGCATGAGTCTCTCGAAACCAGCCGATGCTTGGGTTAAACTCACAAAATACGTTGCATCTGGTATCATCGGCACGTGACTCCTTACCCACCCCCCAGTCACCCTGCAGGCCGGATCAATCGTCATCAGAGGTACAGAGAGACTTGTATGACCGTCACACTCGATGATATTTACCAGCGACTCTACGACGTCTATGGGCCCCAGGACTGGTGGCCGGCCGAGAGTCCGTTTGAAGTGATTGTGGGTGCGATTCTTGTGCAGAATACGGCCTGGACGAATGCCGAGCGGGCCATCCAAAATCTCCGAGACGCAGATCTGCTATCAGTAGATCGACTTTACGCAGTGCCTTTAGCAGAGCTTGAATCGCTGATTCGATCGGCCGGATATTACCGGATGAAAACGCGACGGCTTCGCAATCTCCTTGATCATTTAGTCGAGTATCATGAGGGATCAATTGATCTTTTTTTTGAACTCGACACCGAAACGCTGCGGCAAGAACTACTCAGCATCAATGGAATCGGTCCCGAAACCGCTGACTCTATCCTTCTCTATGCGGCAGAGCGACCCGTGTTTGTGGTTGACTCCTACACCAGTCGTGTTCTCAAACGACACCGTTGGATCGAAGACGACGCGGACTACGATGTGCTGCAATCGCATTTCCATAGCCATATGGAACCGGATGTAGCCTTATATAATGAATTCCATGCACTCATCGTTCGAATAGGTCACTTGCACTGCCGAAAAACGCCCCGATGTGAGGAGTGTCCCCTTGAGCAATGGATTCCCGAAGGAGGAGTCTGCCTGCCAGAAACGCAGAGGCCCTGATTGTTTCTCGCCATCCAACGGATAACAATATCACACAACATCACACTACATGTGCATCAAGGCAACACTTGCTCAGCAAGTTGCTCAGCAAGGACCGAGTTCAAACATAATCTGTAGGGTAAATTTTGCGGTTATTGAGTCGATGCTTTCTGTCGGTACAATGAAATTCCTACCGATTGCATGCAGCAGCATCCTTACCTTTGAGAATCGAATATGGCTGGTCATTCACACTGGGCGGGCATCAAACACAAAAAAGCCCTGATTGATAACAAACGTGGCAAATTGTGGGGCAAACTCTCCAAAGCGATCATCGTCGCCGCCAAAATGGGCGGCGGTGATCCGGACCAGAACCCCAGGTTACGCCTGGCAATCTCCGATGCCAAATCTGGCCGCATGCCCAAAGATACGATCGCGCGTGCAATCAAAAAAGGCACTGGTGAACTCGAGGGCGGCAACTACGAGGAACTCGTGTACGAGGGATACGGAGCGGGGGGCGTAGCAGTTTACTGCGACATTCTGACCGACAATCGGAATCGCACCGCACCAGAAATTCGAAAGATTTTTGAGCTTGGTGATGGCAAATTAGGTGCTACTGGATGTGTTGCCTGGATGTTTGAGCGGAAGGGTCTGTTCCTGATTTCAAAAGATAAAACGGACGAAGATACTCTGATGGAGTTAGCGCTTGAAACTGGCGCTGACGATGTGCAGTCTTCGGGTGAGAAATTCGAAATAAAATGCGATGTCGAAGTCTATGGAGACGTGGCGGAGGGCCTTGATCAAGCAAATATCGAAGCCGAGTTGCAACAGTTGACTCGCATCCCGTCGACCACGGTCGATCTCGATACAAGTACGGCGAAGAAAGTGTTGAGGTTGATGGAGCAGTTAGATGACCATGACGACGTTCAAAGCGTGTCTTCGAACTTCAATATCTCAGATGAGGTAATGAACTGCATCAACGAAGATTAGTGCAGCCTCACAAGACTTGCTTCGACGGCCATCAAGGCTAAATCCATTCCTATCAGTCAGTACGCCGCAAGGACACATGTTCGGGCGAGGTCACGACCGCCTGCGAAATTTCCTGATCCGACTCGTAAGTAAACGAGCCCTTAGAATCTTTCGGCAATTCGTCTACCTGCCCACCGTCAGGACCGGAAAAAAAATTATGGTAAATCCGGTAGGTCGTTGGAACAAGGATTAAGATTAAGCCGGTTGCCAACAACAGCCCGAAACTGAGGCTGTTTGCCATGGGAATCAAAACTTGTGCTTGAAAAGACGTTTCTAACAAGATTGGGAGCAAACCTGCCACAGTCGTGAGCGTTGTCAATAGCACTGGACGGAAGCGCCGTCGCCCAGCATCAATCAGAGCGTCATCGATTGGAACGCCGTCGCGGACACGTCGGTTGATAAAATCGATCAGTACGATTGAATCATTAACGACAACTCCGGTAAGTGCAACCAAACCAAAGAAACTGAACAGTGTAATAGGTAAGCCCATAATGGCATGGCCAAAAATGGCACCGATGATACCAAAAGGAATAATCAGGACAATCAAAAGTGGTTGCAGATAGGAACGAAAAACGAGGGTAAGCAAGAAAAACATCACCATCAGTGCGATCATGGTTCCCGTAAGCAAACTACCAATTGATTCTTTGGTCTGTTCTTGCTGTCCTTCCCACCGAACCTGGACCGCAGGAAATTCGGCGAGCAATTCAGGCATAAACCCTGCCTGCAGTTGCTGAACAATCTGCCTTGCGTTGCCAACCCCCTCCTCTACATCAGCGCTGATCGTGATTGACCGCATCTGATCCACGCGATTAATTTCGGAATAACCTCGTGCAACGTCCACCTCGGCTAGCTCCGTCAACGGTCGTTCCTGCCCATCGCCGGCCCGAATTCGAAGCTGTTCAAATTCTTTCAGCGATTTGCGATCTGACTCAGGGTAACGCACCATCAACTTGACTTCGTGACGTCCACGTTGCAATCGCATTACCTCTTCGCCGTAGTAGGTTGCCCGCACCGTTTCCGCAAGGTCAGCTGTGCTAACACCCATTGATTTCGCATCGTCCCTGACTCGAATCTGGTATTCCCATTTCCCTGGCCGAGAGTCGTCCTCAACATCGTAGACACCTTTAAATTCCTGCAGTCTGGACTTACAGATCTCCACCGCCTTTTCCAGATCCTGGAAAAAAACTGTGGGAGCAAGCAACTTAAACTCAATCGGTTTACCGCCGGGACCAAAATTCGGCGCACCAAATGTAAGGCTCTCTGCACCGGGAATCGCTCCCGTCCGCCTCCGCCACTCTGAGATAATTTCCTGACTGGTGATCTGTCGACGTGTGGTGTCGGCTAGCTGTACTTCCACATTCCCAACGTGGCTACCAAACGCCTCTTCGGCCTTCGCCGGATTGTCGGAAATCGCTTGAGATCCGATACTTCGATGCGATAACTCGACCAACTCCATCTCGGGCGGCGACATATCACGATTAAGATCCCACAAGGATTGTTCAATCTGATCGGTCGCTGCTTGCGTCACCGCCAATGGGGTGCCATCGGGGAACGCCACCTTCGCTCGGATCACATTACTGTCAAGTTTTGGAAACACAATGAATGGAACGATACCTGCTCTTACGAAACCGACTGCGACCAGCAATAAGGAAGCCGCACCAGCCAGAACAACCCAACGGCATTCCAGACTCCATCGGAGTGCCGGGAGATACACTTTTTCGATGAACCGCTCGAGATAATCAGCTGTAAATCGATTGAGTCTGCGAAAGATACTCATGAAAAAATGGAACACAAACAGAAAAATCCCAATGAATCGAAAGAGTAGACTGTCACGGTGTGCCAGATGGCAGGGCAAAATAAATACGCTCTCAAAGAGCGAAATGGCGAGCATCGCAATAACGGCAATCGGCATAACCGCAATGAATTTCCCCATGACACCTGAGACAAACAACATCGGGCCAAATGCAACGATTGTGGTGCAAACCGAAGCAACCACTGATGGAGCGACTTCCACCGTCCCATCAATGGCGGCTTCAATAAGGCGCTTTCCCATTTGTCGATGTGAATAAATATTTTCCCCGACCACAATTGCGTCATCGACAACAATTCCAAGAGCCATCAGGAACGCAAACATACTCAACATATTGAGTGTTTGCCCGCCGAAGAGCAGCAAGCTTCCTGCACCGAGGAGAGAGACCGGAATTCCGAGTGCCACCCAAAACGCCAATTTTAATTCGAGAAAGATCGCCAAAACCAAGAAGACAAGTATCAATCCCATCAAACCATTTTTTATTAACATATTAAGCCGATCTTCCACATCGACCGACATATCCTGCCATGTGACCATGCTGTAACCACCGGGCAGTTTATAATCTGCCACATAGCGTCGCACAGCATCGGTCATGGCCAACAGATCTTCATTACTTGTTCGCTCTACCCCGAGCACCAACGCTGGCTGCCCGTTGACTTCACTCACCATAGCGGCGTCCGTGAACTCATCCTTCACAGTGCCCAAGTCGGCGAGCGTCAGCGCCACACCCGTCTGATCGGTCACCACAGGAATCCGCGCAATTTCTGGGCCACTCAGTTGTTTGTTCTTACCCCGAAGCAGGACGTTTTGTCCTTCGCCACGCATTGTTCCACCGGGGAGTTCCAGGTTTTCCCGCCTCACAATCTCGGCGAGTTTCTGAAGTGTCAGACCATATTTCCGCAATGTTTCTTCTGGGATTTCAATGTCAATCTGAAAGTCTCGGGCACCCAGAAGTTTGACCTGCGACACCTCTGGAAGACGCAAGAGGTCATCGCGGACTCGCTCTGCCATAGCACGCAGCTGTAATTCATCGACCCCGCCTTTGTTCTCGGGTGCAAGCACACCCAACTTGATGGCCGGCCATCGCATGGTGATCTGCTGCACCTCGATGTCCTCGGCGAGATCGGGAAAACTCGGTATACGATCCACTTCGGAGCGGACCTCGCTGACAATTTTCTGCACATCCTGCACATCTCCTCGGAGTTCAAGAACGACAGTTCCCGAACCTTCCTTGGCCACTGAAGTCATCTTTTTGATGCCATCGACTCCCCGAACCGCTTCCTCCACCTTCTGGCAAATGCCTTCTTCAATCTCTTCGGGGCTTGCACCCGGATAAGCAACATTGACCACGACAATTTCCAGGTCAAACTGCGGAAAAACTTCGCGTCGCATTGTTACCAAACTGAACAATCCCACCGCTAAAATCGCAACCATCAACATATTCATGGCTGGCGTATTTTTAATCGCCCAACGAATCGCGCCTTTCATTTTGATTTGTCTCCCTCGCGACTCGCTGCTGCTTGAGACGTCGCCTTCGAGTCAGTCTTTCTCAGCGGCATTCCCACGATCGCCATCGGCAAAGGCGACGTGATAATTTCGTCGCCCTTGCTGATCGGGGCATGTTCGGCCAGGATCAACGCCTGCCCATCGACAATCATCACCACGTCCACATTCTCGGTTACTAATTTATTGTCTCGAAAGATCCACAATCGATCTCCCGGACGGACCGCACTTGCAGGCACTGAAAGCAGTTGGTTCTTTGGATCAATCTTGATTTGGACCGCGACGAACATTCCTCGAAGCAGCGCTGGAGGCGCAGCAACCTCGCCTATCCCTTGAGCACTAATTCGCTTTGGGGTCCTCTCCTCGACAACTGCGACGCATGGTACGGTCCGCGTGGCCGCATTCACTTTGGCACCATCGTAACGGGCCAAGCGGCCTTCCCATTGATACGACGCATCGTCGAGAGAGAGGGTTGCAATGACGGGAAGGCGAGGCAGTTCATAACTGCTCGCCGAAAGATTCTGATTTTCTGGACGTTTGGTATCTGTGTATTGCCACAACCACTGCAATTGACCGTATTGCAGATCAAAATGCACTTCAACTTTCGCGGTATCTTCGATCCGAACAACGGCCGCGCCCCGTTCGACAAAGGCCCCCTCCTCCACGAGGTCTTCTGTGATAATTCCATCGATCGTTGCCCGAATTTCGGTGCGATTTAAATCGAGCTTTGCTTTCTTGAGTTCCGCGGCTATTTGCTGCCGTTCACTCGCCACGCGGACTTCTTTCTTGTTGAGCAATAGCTTTTCATTCTGCAGGGTCTGCATCGTATTCCGCGATGCCAATTCATTGCGTCGCGCAGTATCCAGATCAGACTCGGTGGCCACATTCCTTCGATTCAGCAGCAGAATCCGCTCCAACTCTTTCCGCTGGAGTTGGAGATCCTCTTCCGCAAGGGCGATCAACTTCAGTGTATTTTCCCGCTCTAACCGAAGTTCTTCGACACTAATCTCTGCCTGATTTGCCAGTTCTGTCAGGCGTTTGACTTCTAGGTCATAGTCGTCCGTTTCAATTTGAAGAAGCAGTTCACCCTGTTTTACATACTGTCCTGCAAAACACTGTGGGGCCTTCATTTGAACCGTGCCCGCAACTTCGGCTGACAATGTGACTTCCCGGTAGGGTACCACTTCCCCATCGGCGTCTAGATAAAATCCGCCTTGCCTCACTTTAACAGGTGTCGTGGTAACCGCCGGTGGCTGTACTTCGCGCTGTAAACTCGCGGGAGCTGTCTTCATCTGACTCAGCACCGTAAACAGAATCGTGCCCGTAGCCAGCATTCCAATAGAGATCGCATATTTACTAAACGGGGTCATCAATATTCCTCGATGAGGTTACCGGGTGCAGCCGACTTATTGGGGGAAGATGACCAAGCCCACGAAGAATAACCTCCGTGATATGCTCCGATAATTTTTCTACCGTGAATTGCTGGCGAAGCTCTTCTCCGTCGATCAACATGGTGAGTATCTTTTCGTTCGCTCGATAATAGAAGCACTGACCGATCACACTCAGTGCCCAGTGATGTAGCGTGTGCAACGGAGTCGTTTCCGGCATCATCTCTTGCAAAATGTCGATGAGAACCTGAAAGAGAGGCTGAAACGCCTCCTGGACCATTTCCTCACACGCTTTGGTCGGCTCCATAATTTCTCGGATGATCAATCGAGTCTGCCACGGATCGCCCGGCTCACATAGCATCCGCCGTAAAAGGGTCAGCACAAATTGCCGCAGTTTTTTATCGGCAGGAGTGCTACTCGTCCAATTCGGTAAAGGGGCTTGCTTCTCGCGTAAGCGTCGTGCGTGCTTGACCGCCTCGATATACAGTCTCTCCTTGTCCCCGAAGTAATAGTTTGCTGCGGCAAGGTTGACACCCGCTTTACAGCAAATAGCGCGAATCGTCGCTTGAGCGAACCCGTCATTTGCAAATTGCTCGCCTGCAGCCTGCAAAATTCGTTCGCGGGTTGAATCGGTCGCCATAACCATTGCCTCGGTCAATGTAAACACGTGTTTGAAACAATTGTATGACAACTGGATCGCAAAGGCAAATATCTGGGAAAGAACGGAAAAACCTGCCTAAATACGACCGAGAGCGAAACCCAACCGAGAATGGAGGCTTCATCACGGGAACCGAAACAAAAAGGAGCTGAAATGCTTTTTGATCACTGAGCCTTTGTCACGCGGAACGACCCTGGTCATAGACCGCCTGAAGCAAATCCTGCACGTCCGCATATTTCTTGTTTTTCTCCAGGGCCGCATCGATCAAGCGGCGGGCCTCTTTTTCCGAATGCCCCAAGCTCACCAGCACGGAGAAACCCTCACTCACCACGTCGAGTTCCATGGTTGTGCTCTTCGCTTCGTCGCGCGTTGCCAAGAGTGCAAACTTGGGTACCTTACGACGCAACTTTGCCACGATCCGCTCTGCGGTCGCCGGTCCAATGCCCGGCAAACCCGAGAGACTCTTAATGTCCTGTTCTTCGATGGCAGTCGCCACTTCCCGTACCGGTCGCACCATCGCCCGTAATGCTTTCTTGACTCCGACTCCATCGACCGAGCAAAACAACTCGAAAAACTCACGTTCTGCTTCGTTCAGGAAACCGATTAGCCGCGGCGTCAGCTTTCCCTGCATTGGATTACCTTCCAGGTAATGCACCGTATGCAAACTGACCTCTGTATTCAATTTAGACTGAAGCTGTCTTCTCGCAAAATCGGGAATGGCAATCTGGTATTCGTAGGGGCCGATATCCAGAATCAAAGTATCTTCAGCCACACTTGAAAGTTGTCCCTTAATCTTTGTGATCACAGTAATCACCTCATGCCGGTAACTTTGTTTTTGCCAAGTAATGATGACAAAGGGCTATCGCCAATGCATCTGCCACGTCTGCCGGTTCTGGTACAGCTTCAAGCCTCAGTTCCCTCATAACCGCTTGTTGCATTTGCAATTTGGGAGCTCGCCCGTTTCCCGTCAAAATGCGTTTAACTTGCGTTGCGCTGTAATGGTGGACACCCAGCCCGGCTTGCGCTGCAGCGAGACAAATCACCCCGCGCGCGTGCCCCATTAAAATCGACGTCCTAGGCCGCTTGTAGTGACTGAATAATTCTTCGAGCGCTAAGGAGGCTGGCCTGTAAGACTCAATAACCTCTGCAATCCCTTGATGAATTGCGCAAACGCGCTCGGCAAGATCACCTCGTGCTCGACCCCTGACGACACCGGCCTCGCAAACCTGAATCCCGCCCGGAGTCGTTTCCAGCACACTGTAACCGGTAATATTTAGCCCGGGGTCGACGCCCAGAATCCTCATCGGGCACACTCCATGCTGACTTCCATATCAATGATGTATCCGGTTTGGTCGGCTATTTGTCTACGATTGACCAGCCTGTCCCATCTGCGCGATCTTCTAACGTGATCCTCGCATCGGCCAAAGAGTCACGAATGTCATCCGCCGTCGAAAAATCTTTTTCGCCACGTGCCCTGTTTCGCAACTCAATCAGCAAACCCATTAAACCTGCAAGTGCCTTCTCTGGATCTCCTTTGAGTTCCCAATCGGTCGCTTCTGAACGATCCTCTACCACAATCTCCCATTCCGAAAGACCATCGCGAATCTTGTCTGCAACCTCAAAATTCTTGGCCGCTCGTGCTTCTGCACGTAGTCGAATCACAAGATTTAAAACTGCATCAAGCAGCCCTTTACCCTGCTCGCCACTATTGTTCTGCGGCGCGGATACAAACAGACCTAGTGTCCGCGACAGCTCTCGAAGTACAGATACTCCGTATTCAAGCCCTTCGATTGCATCTGCCGTCCGCAGAGATGGATCTTCCAACTGGTCTGATTCGATGTGTTTGTTAAGCAACCTCACCAGTTCGAATAAATCACCGATTGCCCCGCCGGTGTTAAAATCGTCATCCATCGATTTTAAAAATTTTTGACGAAGTTCCGTGACAGATTCTCCCCCCCTAAACGCGGTCACTTCATTCGATGAATCGCAGGGCACAACATCGTAAAACGAAGTGCCGGTGATGCGCTCGAACCGCTTAAAAAAGCGATAAAATGTTTCTAGGCCTGTAGCCGCTTCAGCAATCGCCTCAGGACTAAAAAGCACTGTGCTGCGATAATGCGTCCGCAACAGGAAAAAGCGGATTTTTTCGCCTCCCTGTTTTTTGATCAATTCGGCCAGTCCTCCTGCACCCTTGGAGCGACTCATCTTTTCGCCACCTGCATTGGATTCCCGCTCTCCTCTGCCACCAATTTTGCCTGACTGTGCTTGGGCACGCAGTAAGCCATTATGCATCCAGATCCGCGCCATCGGCTTACCATGACAACACTCGCTCTGCGCAATCTCATTTTCATGGTGCGGAAAAATTAGATCCAATCCGCCTCCATGAATATCAAAAGTCTCTCCTAATAATCCTCGACTCATCGCCGAGCATTCAATGTGCCAACCGGGGCGGCCTTGTCCCCAGGGACTATCCCATGCCGGCTCTCCTGGCTTCGCCGATTTCCACAAAGCAAAATCTGCAGCAGACCGTTTTTTGGCAGCCGCTTGCCCACCCTCACCTTGAAGATCATCGATCGTCCGGTTGGTGAGCTTCCCGTACTCCTGATCCCTTCCCACATCAAAGAAGACATCCCCGTCTGCCGCGTATGCAAAATCTCGCTCAACTAGCGACGCGGTCATTTCAATAATTTCGCTCATGCTTTCGGTAGCACGCGGCATATGATCGATTTGATCGACGCCCATTCCTTTAAGATTTTTCAAATAATCTTCTATGTTCTCCTCTGCAACCTCGGCCATTGAAATTGAGCGCTCGTTCGCTTTGTGGATCAATTTGTCATCCACATCTGTAATATTCACAACCCAGGTAACGTCATAGCCACGATAGGTAAGATATCTTTTGATCGTGTCAAAAATTACGGGGCCAACCATATGACCGATATGGGCCTTATCGTAAACAGTTGGCCCACATAGATAGATTCCGATTTTTCCCGGCACGACCGGTTGCAGAGGCTCTTTTTTGCGTGAAAGTGTATTGTAGATTCGGATGTTTGATGTGGCCGACTGCATATTCTGCGTTTCGAAATTTGTTTTCGTTGTTGTCATGATATTTTCTCCAACAGCGCTACGGCCTGTGCAGATATCGCCTCTTCCCTACCGACCGGTCCCACACCCTCACCCGTTTTTGCTTTAACACCGACCGCTTCCGGCAAAACAGAAAGTACAGCTGCGATCGATCGACGAATTTCCAGGGCAACGGGTGCAATCTTGGGCCGCTCGGCAAAAAGAATACAGTCAACATTCACGATCCGGTATTCGGCCTGATGCACGTGACTCACCACCTCCTGTAGCATTTCGACGGAATCTCGATCCGCATTTTTGATATCAGTATTCGGAAAAATCTGACCAATATCACCTAGTGCGGCCGCGCCGAGTAGCGCATCGATCAAAGCATGCAGCAACACGTCGGCATCGCTGTGGCCGATCAATGAACGATCGTGCGGTAGATTCACACCACCGAGCCGCAAGGAAGAACCTGGTCCCAGACGATGCGTATCGTGCCCTATGCCTATGCGAAAATTATTCGTGCCAAACCCCTCCCAGATGAAAACGGGCGTATTATAGAGAAATACCCGTTTTTCGACAACGCGAAGCAGAGCCTCACTGCCGCAATAAAACAACGTGCAACCCATAAATACAGCAACCGACCATCAGTTAAGGTTGGTGAAACTCCCACCGCGTGGCCGCCACAGTTCGGCCCATGTATTGGCCCGTTACTAGGCTCCCACCTATCGGTTTCCTATAATCGCGCTTATGGAAACGATTCGCATTGAAGGGCTTCGCAAGACCTACAAGATCTACCAGAAACAGGAAGGTTTGCGGGCATCGTTTCGAGGTCTCTTCCGACGTAGATATCGCGTCGTCGAGGCGGTTCGAGGCATCGACTTATCGGTAGACCAAGGCGAGTTTGTGGCTTTTCTCGGACCGAACGGGGCGGGTAAAACGACCACGCTCAAATTACTTTCTGGAGTCATCTCGCCAAGTTCGGGAACTGCTCGCGTGCTCGGCCATGTACCCTGGCGGAGAGAAAACGCTTACCGTCGACGATTCGCATTAGTGATGGGTCAAAAAAATCAACTTTGGTGGGATCTACCTGCACAAGAGTCCTTTCGCCTCCATCAGCAAATCTATCGAATCGAACCGGAAGCATTTATAGCACGGCGCGACGAACTGGTAGATTTACTTGAAGTTCGCAAATTACTTGGACAACCTGTACGCGAACTGTCACTTGGTGAGAGAATGAAAATGGAACTCATCGCAGCGCTTTTACACTCCCCGGAGGTCCTTTTTCTCGACGAACCCACCATTGGCCTGGACGTGGTCGCGCAGCACAACATTCAAAATTTCCTCCGCTATTACCAAAAATTAAAAAAAATAACCATCCTTCTGACAAGCCACTACATGAAGGATGTTGTTGCACTCTGTAAGCGAGTGGTCATTGTCACCGACGGTGTGATCGTTCACGATGGTTCGCTCGAAGAGATCATTGATCGCTTCAGCACCCACAAGGTGATCACACTTCAGTTTGCAGACAATGGTCTTCCAATTGACATCAGTCACTTTGGCGAAATTATTGAGGAGCAAGCCCCTCGCATCAAAATAAGAGTCGCCAAACAAACTGTGACCGACAGCCTGGCTGCGATTCTCCAGCAACACCCCGTAGAAGATGTTAGTGTTGAAGATCCACCTCTGGAACAAGTAATCGCCGAAATGTTCGCCTCAGTAAGCCAGGAATTTAAACGGCCGAAGGCAGAGGCCACTTCCAAATCCTGAAACCGAGCCCCTGATCGAAATGACGAGATTAACTGAACCTTGGAAACTAAACCGCTGTGCCTGCGTTTGCTGATAAAAACCGTTGGTCTCCCGTTCAAGTCTTACTGAGTACGCTGGTAACCTGGTGGACAATTTTACGGATTTGCCTCGAAGAGCGGCTCGTTTATCGTGGTGATTTTGCATTGGGAACCTTAATGCGGTTCCTGCCGATCGTGACACAAATTTTCCTTTGGGGGACTATCTTTGAAACTATCTCAGGAAAAATTGCCGGTTACAGTTACCATGACTTTATTGCGTATTATTTGCTCACGATGGTCGCGCGAGCATTTTCTAGCATGCCAGGACTTGCCTCAGGGATCGCGACAGAGATCCGTGACGGATCAGTTAAAAAGTATTTGATTCTGCCCATCGACATGATCGGCTTTCTTCTCCTCAACCGCCTAGCACATAAACTTATCTATTACGGAGTTGCAATTGGTCCCTTTGCA
>JAYZMM010000022.1:0-17116 GCA_036153155.1 Planctomycetota bacterium | reverse complement strand
TACATGTGATCAGGGTGCAGCTTGCAAACCAGATTGTGATCATGCGGAAGCCAGGAATGCGGCGAAGATCGCCACTGAAGGAGGAAAATCGTGAGCGAGTAGCAATGGACATGGCGGACTCCTGCGGCGCGGCGATACGTGGGAGAGGCGAAACATTGTTTGTCAATCGTCTCTATTATAGCTTTTTCTTGAGATAAACCAACCAATCGCGACGCATGTCACCGCGGCCAGTCACATCGCGTTTATCGCATTCGCCACCATAAATGCAATGGAAGGCCGGCCTCATCGCATCGCCGCTCGACGGTTTGTCTAAATCGCACTGCATCTGCCGGATAGCCCGCTGTCGGCTTCAAGCCGGGAATTTCCTTGATCCAAAAACGATTCCAGGCACGCATGGCTAATTCGCGAAGTAATTTCGAAGCTAGTGAGGCCAATGCTGCGGGCAGGAATGATTCGCCGCCCTTTCGGAAACAAATATCAATCGTTTGTTGATCCAAGGTAAATTGATAGCGACTCTCAGGTTGAGATTCTTTGACCACCTGGACCAGCGTTTCAGGGAATTGCCGCTGGATCGCGGGAAGATAGTAATTTCTACCACCGTGTTTGTCGCAAACGATTGACGCTGAATCAGGAGGCAGATTTTTTAACGCATCAGCAATCAGTGCCGTCGTGGCACGGGTCAGCACCTCGGCTTTGCTGTCGAGTTCATCAATCCCACGATTTAGTTGCTCCGGAAAGATCGCCGTCGTTCTGAAGCGAACCAGCTTGCATTGCTGTTTTTTCCACATAGCGATCAGGGGCGATCGCAAGTGTTCAATTTCTTCAGCGGTTGCATCGATCGGCAAATCCTCCTCGTATCCAGCGTACCAGGGGAGCACATCGAGGGCCTCGGGAAGAGTGCCTGTGAGTGTTTTCCAAAGGTTTCTCCAGGTGGTCGGCCACCGATCCGGTGCGGCCAGTCCGCCCAGGCAGGTCAGTACACCCCGTTCGAGCAAACGAAGGGAGCCACCGGAATGATATAACTTTTTCGAGTCGTTAATGATCAGCTTGTCGTCGTCCCGCACGCGAGTCGAACTTATTCCGGCGGATAAGGCGTCATAGAGATCTATCTCAGAGGATGCCCTCGGCACATGCCAAACGGAAATAGAAATCAGCAATGGCCCCAGGCGGGGCCCATAACCTGCTTCATCGGTTCCGATCAGATAAGGCATTTCGGTACGAAAACGTTCCAACGGGCAGACAGGGAGAGAGGCCGCAATCGACACCCTAATCCATTGGCACCGGTAATTGAAGATGACCGAAACCGGCCGGCTCGATTTCTAGCGATGCCGGGATGGTCCAGCTTTGAAATCCGCGGTCGGGTAGGATCCTTTGGACGCCGCACGCCCACTGCCGTTTGGCCGTTTCCTTTTGATCCGAGAGGGCCGCGAGCGGAATGGCCAGTTCGCACGTCCAGTGAGTTTCGGTCGCGGCCTGTGCAACATACCACTCCGGATCCCACGTCGCGTCCATCCACAGTTGATCGTGCGTGCATCCGCGGGAATCGACCGTCAAGCGATAGCACGTCGCGTAGTCGCGATCGATATCCAATAAGATCTGAACCCGATCGTGATTGTCGAGGTTCGCATCGCGTCTTCGGGCGGGTGGCGGCGAGGCATAGGCCACACCATCAGCCTTCCGGCAGCGAATCGCAAAATAAAGAAACTGTTGATCAAAGCAAACCTGAACTTGCGCTGGTGCGTCGGTGGTGCCGGTCCGATCTACAAGTTCAATGCCATTGCCATCGTCATCCCAGCATAAATCGTTAAGTTTTCCATCGAGGTATGGCTTGCTCCGGGCCCGCACCGCGGTCCAGGTTGGTGCGGCAGCGGCAGATTTCAGGGCTGAGAGGTTACCCTCTGCATTGGAGCACCCGGTGTATTTGCCTAACCAGTTGGCCTGTGTCAGGGTCATGGCAACACGCTCTGCCTCATGCAATTTTCCCTCTTTGCGAAAGGCTGCGGCCAGAGGTAATTGGATGCGCGGGTCGCGGAAAAGCACCGGCTCAGCGCGTTGTAGTCGTTCTCCCCACGCGGAGGGTGCCACATTGTTTTCTTCGGAGATCGGTAAGGCATTGATCAACTGCACATCACCCACTGCGTCCACCGCTTGATTGCCATCTTGGTATTGAAATTCGCCACTCAATTCGTAGGTCGCAAGCCACTTCCATGCGGCTGCCGCCAATGGGTGTTCGGGCGCGTGATCGATGAGCATTCCCAGGGTCTCGGCAGCGAGCGGCGCGTTGCCTCGCGTAAAATTTTCGGCCGCGATGTGGACCAAAAGTTGGGCTGCCTGGTCGATGGGGAGTTCTGCCGCAGCGCGATGGATTTGTGCCCGCCATGCTGCAGAGGATGGTTGGCCTGCTCCGGCAGATGCGAGTACCGACTTAAGAATATCAGCGCGACCTGCCCGCTGTCGCAACGCTTCAATCGGCACACTCCGATCCGTTGCAAGCAGGCGACGGCTCCCACCACCGGGAGTGAGATATAGTCCGCTGAAAAAGTCACCACCCCCACGTCCCTGCGGTAGCTTGTTGAGGATGACTGAAAAATGAAATACCGATTCTACACGTCGGGGGAAGACATTAAGTAATGCGCGGGATTGCTGCGTATAATCGGATAGTGTGCTTGCTAAGGGAAGCATCCATCGGCGGGTAGAGATAGAGATTCCTCCCGAGTGTCGCGGAGGCAAATGGGCAACGACCTTGCGAACCTGCCAGGATGGCAATCGTCCTGTCAATGCCTCTGTTGCCGTTTCCGTCGCTGCCCGTTCCACTGCCCGCAAGACCGCCTGGTTAATCTGAAAGCCGAGTGGATCGTCGCGGCGATGTGTTGCCGGATGCGTAACAATCACGTCGGGTCGGACTGCGCGAATTTGCCTTTCGATATGCGATTCAAAACCGAGGATTAAGTTTTCTTTTGAATACGGTGGCTGACAGAGACTCGCCGAGACCGGTCTTCCGTTGATCGGTCCGGGCGAACTCGCGTTGATCCAAGCCGGAGAAATAGGCACGCGAAAGCCCTGGTCCACGATGTTGACTCCGCTCATTAAAAGTGCCTCGCGTTCGCGTGCAGATGCATCGTCAAGAGGGACACTTGGGGTCAGGGGGGTGTGACCGAGCAGCATGACGCTGCTACTGTAACCCTCGCCGGCAGAGAGCTGCGAGAATATTTCAAGCGGCACTGCCCGGGCGGTGGCGAATACGCCGAGCATCGCTGCCCGCTTGCGTCGCTGCTGCTGAATCTGCCACGAACCGCCTCCATTTTGTGTGTGCAGGATTGTTCCCATGGCCCCAGCCGCCCAGCCCTCCTCGGGCGACGCGAAGTGAACTGCCTGAAGCGGCAAAGACTGACCAGTCGATTGCATCTCCCAATGCATACCGCCGTCACCGCTGTATAGTATGAGGTTTCCAGGCGAACCGCAGATCCAAAGATGCCTGCCGTGGGCTTCCATCGCTTCCGGCGTAAAACCGTCGGTGAATGTCACCTTGCTCCGATGTTTCCAAGGGCGCCCGTTTTGGCGAGTGAGATATAGATCACCTGACGACGAGAGTGCATAGCTGACTTGAGCATCAGCTCGACGGATATCAACCCAGTTATTTAGAGCAGGATTTGACATTTCGACATCCTGCTTGTCGATTCGATCTGCAAGGATCGTGCCAAACCCGTTTTTGCCGACAAGATGGCCAGCGGTCAAGCTTTCAAAATCGCCGCATTCCCAGCGAGTCGGATGGTCTGACGGCGGTGCTGACCAACTCTGGCCCCCATCGGTGGTGACCAGCAAGCCATGCGGGTACAGAGGCGATGCGGCGATCAGGGCAATTCCATCTTTGCGGTTAAAAAATTGGATTTTTTTGATACGCGGTAGCGGATCCTTGCTCCACCTTGTCCAGTGCTTCCCTCCATCTGCGGTGCGGAGTATTTCGCCACGCGAGATATGAGTGTAAGGTTCGGTCCATCCGCCAGCTGCCCATCCGGTACGGGCGTCAAGGAAAGAGACGCTGTGCAGCGTACAATCGACTGGTGCTTCCTGTGTGTTCCATTGCATACCACCGTCGCTCGTATGCCAGATGGTTCCACGCTCGCCGACCGCCCAGCCCGCATGCGAATCCACAAACGTAATGTCACAGATGGTCGCGTCACCCCGAAGCTCCGCGTCGGATTTCGAGATCTCGATGTGCTGCTCCGAAGCACGACTCGCCAAAGCGGCGGCGAGAACGACGACGCCGAGTATCAGGCGGCCTGAAAGGTAGGTGGATCGCAATACTATTGGGTCAGTTGTTTGCCGCACCGCACGTCTCTCTACAGGAACGGAACCTGAGGCGATTGTAGGCGTTGGAGGGCGGCGCAACCTAGAGCAAATTTGAACCCGTGCTGCTGCATCAGCCGCAATGCTAGAGGGCTAGAGGCCACCAGGCTCAGCTGCCCTCAGACTGCACTTTTGAGGGCGAGTCGGCTTAGTGCATCGATAAGATTGCCGATGGTCGACTCATCATGCCCGTAAGAGAGACTGATGCGTAGCAGGCACTCCCCTTCAGGAACTGAGGGTGGCCGAATGGCAGGGACGAAAAATCCAGCCTCCAGCA
This sequence comes from Planctomycetota bacterium, assembly GCA_036153155.1. GTDB lineage: Bacteria > Planctomycetota > Planctomycetia > Pirellulales > UBA7805 > UBA7805. The sequence goes on along the minus strand of JAYZMM010000022.1, from coordinate 12,492 downwards.
ATTGCTCGGCGAAGTGCATCGCGCGGTCTGCGGAACCGACCCGAAGAGGGATGATCTGACTTGTGGTCTCCCCGGTGTGGAAACCCAACTCGCGCACCGCGTCGCGTAGGGCACCAGCTCGCTCAAGGAGCAATGTTCGCCGCTCTGGTTCCTGCCTCACGATATCGAGTGCAATTTCGGCTGCTGCAACCGCCGCCGCCGGAGGACTGGTCGAGAACACGTAGCTGCGCGCTCGATTGGTGAGCCAATCCATTAACCGTTGCTCCCCACAAACAAATCCACCACACCCAGCAAGCGCTTTGCTGAGTGTGCCAATTTTAATATCAATGCATGATTCGACACCCATTCGTTCGGCCACACCTCGTCCTGAGTCACCAAAAACTCCGGTTGCATGGGCTTCGTCGATCAGCAGCATGCAGTCGAAACGTTCGCGCAACGGTGCGATTTGTTGCAGCGGGGCAAAATCGCCATCCATGCTGAAAAGACTGTCGGTGACGATTAGCCGTTTGCCGCGATGGGTCGATTTTTGCAGCAGCGACTCGAGGTGGTCGACATCACCGTGACGGTAGATGGAGATCGCTGCACCGGAAAGTCGGCAACCATCAATCAGGCTAGCATGATTTTTCTGGTCGGCAAAAATGGCATCATCCTGACCCACTAATGCCGGAATCGTTCCGGCGTTTGCGGCAAAACCGGAGGTGAACAGCAACGCCGCTTCAGCCTGCTCGAATCGCGCCAGTGCATTAGCCAATGCTTCATGCTGTTCGGTGTGCCCGCTGATCAGTGGGCTGGCGCCGCTGCCCCATCCCTGTTGATCTACTGCCGTGCGGACAGCTTGCGCGATTCGCGGATCACTTGCCAGATTCAGATAGTCATTTGCACCAAAATGCACATACGTATTTTCACCACATGTGAGTGTTGGTTTTTGAGGACCGGTTCTTACCCGAAGTCGGCGACGAAGATGCTGTTCATCCCATTGCTCCAAGGCAATGCGCAGCCAATCGAGAGGGGAAGTTTCGCTCATGGCGTTTTACAGAACTGGTTTATCGCAGGAAGCACCATAGGAATAGCTCCCGGGATTGCCAGCGATTTAATTTATCTGGGCCCTGTCTTCTGGTTCGGGCACTGGTTTAGGAATTTTCGCACCGACCCCCAATAGCCATTTGGATAGCAATACATCAAGTTGCTTGGCCCGCTCTGGTTCGCGGGTTGCCAAATTCTGCTGCTCACTCAGATCGTGTGCCAGGTCGTAAAGTTCGAGGTGGCCATCATCATAAAAACGAATCAACTTATAATCACCTTGCCGCACCATGCTGTAGGGCGTGGCGTCGTGTCCGCGGAAATGGGGGAAATGCCAGAACAGTCCTTCTCGAGTCAGTTCATCACGGCCTTCCATGACCCCGAGCAGGCTCTCCCCATCGATCTGTGGTTCTTCCGGAGTCGGCAGGCTTGCCGCATCAAGCACCGTAGGGAAAATATCAATGCTGCTCACTGGCACACTCGAAGTGCTACCGGCGGGAATTATTCTCGGCCAGCGGGCGATCAGCGGCACGCGAATACCGCCCTCGTACGGATTTCCTTTTCCTCCGCGGAGTGGCGCGTTGTTGGTCACGCTCGCCAATCCCCCGTTGTCAGAGGTCAGGATGACCATAGTGTTTTCGCGCAGCCCCTGGGCATCCAGTTCGGCGAGCACTCGGCCTACCGACTGATCGACACTGGCAATCATCGCAGCATAAGCGGGATTCTTTTGATCACCTCGTGGCTTTTGATCGAAGTGTGCTTCGAGATTTTTTTTCGCCTGAATTGGAGTGTGAACTGCGTAATGCGATAGGAAGAGGAAGAATGGCGTTGCGCGATTGCGACGAATGAAAGCAGTCGCCTCTTCCGCCTCACGGTCGGTAAGATATTGCCCGGGAGGCCCCGACTCAAATCCAGAAAGGCGATGGGAACTCTTGGGCGAAAACGGGAAAAAATAGTTGGGCGGCTGTCCCAGGTCCGAGCCCCCACGATGAAATGCAAAGCCCTGTTTGTCGGGGTACCACGGTTCGGCTCCCAAATGCCATTTTCCGACCTGACCGGTGGTGTATCCGGACTCAGTCAGTAACTCGGCAATCGTTTGCTCCTCGAGTTCCATGCGGTAAGGGTTTCTCGGCGTCAGCAGCCCCTCGCCGACATTTTCATAGGCGTCCGTTGGTGGGTCTCTTCGATCGGTACGAGTGCCTTTAGGCGCCATTCGCATCCAGTCGGTGATGCCGATGCGCGCCGGATAGCGGCCCGTAAGTAGGGCCGCTCGGGTCGGAGAGCAGACAGCTGCCGCTGCGTATGCGTCGGTGAAGCGTATACCGTCGGCGGCGAGTTGATCGATATGTGGCGTCTCATAATAGGTGGCCCCGTAACAACCCAAATCCTTCCACCCTAAATCGTCAACCAGGATGACCACAAAGTTGGGAGAGGCCGTTTCCGAATTCTGGGCCATCGCCAAACCGGTTGTGCCGGTGAGGCCTAAGGTGATCGCGAAGGCCAATGCGGTGGCGAGCAAACGAGGCTGGGCACGCATGGAAAAAGCTCCAGATGCACGGGATACGATTGGTGTTCGGTGCACATTATCTTCACCGATTGATTTTATCGCAAGAGTCAACGAAAGAGTTGAAGGTATGTAATCACGCAGAATCCTTTGTGATGAGAACGTTTGTAATCGTTCCATTCGCGTTACAACTAACTAATTGAAGATCGTCCACCAGCGGTGTAGGATGCCTAGGCAGTCAAAATAATCACGGTTACAGATTTTGTAAAAACAACGTTTCAAGTGAACAATAAACCCCCACCGTGGATGTGATCCGCCGCATGTCTGATTCCCCGCAGTCGATCTCCGAAAGTGATTTTCGCAAACTTGCCGACGCCGTTCTGGAACCAGGTCCGGAGCACGCGCTTCGCCAACTGGCCTCACAGTTTCGTGGTCAAGGTCGGTATCACGAATATTTTGAAGCGAGGCTCATGGAGTGCCGGTTTCATGCCGGTTTGCCTACGGCGAGTCCATTTCAAACCGACGGGTTGCCTGAGCATGTTCGGAATCAGCTTGAGCAAAGTTACCTGCAGGTCTGCGGCGAAACGGGCCGAATGTTTTTGGAGGACGGAAAACTACGCGAGGCCTGGATGTATCTCCGCACGTTGGAAGATCATGAGGCAATGCGGAATGCACTAAGGTCGTTGGAAGTCAATGCTGAGAATATCGATAGTGTGCTGGAAATTGCAATTTATGAAGGGGTGGATTTAGCCTTGGGGTTCAAGCATCTGCTCAGTGAAATGGGAACCTGTAATGCAATCACTACCTATGAATCGGTGATGCCGACCCGAAGCATGGCAGAGCGTCAACAGATTGCCGCATTATTGGTTGATCATTTGCACCATGAGCTTGCGACCAATTTGACCACAGCAAACGAAGAGGAGGTTTCAAGCGACAAATTTTCTACAAATAAACTCGGAGAAATGCTGGCAGAGGTGGAAGGCACTTTTGGTGAGTATACGGTTCATGTAGACGCATCCCATCTAAGTTCTGTAGTCCGCTTTGCCGAGATCGTTGAAAATAAAGAATCGCTTGAACGGGCCTATGATCTGACTCTCTATGGCCAGCGATTGCACCAGAACTTTCATTTCCCCTGCCCTCCTCCGTTTGAGGAAATATATAAAAGCCATCGACTGCTGTTTGGTGCTCAATTAGGCAAAGAAGTAGGCGCAGCTGTCGATTATTTTGCTGCGCAAGCCGAACAGGCGAAACGAGAAGATGGTACGGCGTGGCCGGCCGAGGTTTATGTGATGCTTCTGGATCGGTTGGGAAAGTCCGCTGATGCGTTGCGGGCTGGTATTGCCCTGTTTCCTCACGACCGGCAACTTGAGGGGGTAGCCCCAAGTTTGTTGGAGCTGGCGTCCAGATCGCGGCAATTCGAACCGCTGTTGAAGCATTACCGTGACCGTGGGGAGTGGTTGCCACTTGCGGCCGCATTGATTCAGCAGCAGGCAACCGATGGATCGATGCCATAAAAAAACTCGGCCCGCCGGAAACCGACGGGCCGAGATAATCTTACGCTTTACAAGAGTGTCGAAACACTACTTGGCGGCATACATTCCACGACGACCGATCAACGCGGAAGCATCGGGCTTCGGCGTGGGGGGCATCGGGACGGCATCGGCCGCACCGGCAGCGCCACAGCCACAGGCGGGCTCGGCACCACAGGCGGGAGCGGCATCGCAACCACCTTTATCGCAACCGCAGGAGTCGCACTTGTTGCAACGGCTTTTGCAGCAGCGGCTTTTGCAGCAGCGGCTTTTCTTGCATCGGCTCTTGCAGCAACGGCTCTTGCAGCAACGGCTCTTCTTGCAGCAACCCTTGTCGCAACCGCAGGACTTGGCGGCATCACATCCGCAAGCCGGTGCAGCGTCGCAACCATTCGAATCGCAGCCAGAATCGCAACCGCAATCTTTCTCTACCTTCTTGCAGCAGCCGCGATCGCAACCGCAGTGCAGGAAGTCAAGAAGACCACCACAGCAGCGGCTCTTGCAGCACGACTTTTTCTCACATCCGCAGGATTTTTCACATCCGCAGTTCGGCTTGGCATCGCATCCAGCTGGTGCAGCGTCACATCCGGTGTCGCAACCACAGCTAGGAGCGGCATCACAACCGCAGGTGTCACAACCACAACCAACACCTAGCATACGGTCGAGCAGTTCGAAACCGTAACTATGTTGGCTGGTGCACAGGCTGACGCTCAGTACGAGCGCGCCGACAAACATGCTCCACTTCATAGAACTAAACTCCTTTTACGATCCGAACCGCGAGTTTAAGCCTGCCTGCGGATCAGATGGCAAATGAGACGTATCCGGCGATACAACTCACTTCCATGTGAGCGGCTTAAATTCCTGACAAAGGGTCAAACGTCAGGTCTTATGAGCCATGCAGGCAGGTTGGCTGGGTGGGCAACCCGAGGTTCAAAGTTTGGGTCACATTATGGCCGAGCAAGCACATCCTTGACTTGCAATAATAATCGAACCACAACGTTTCGCTGTCTTGCCACTGACAGAACATAAAGTCCCGTCGTGAAGCGACACCTACCGTATCGGCTGCGCCGATAAAGACCCTTGAACGTTCCGAACTCTTTTTTTGCAAATGGCTTACGACAACTATTAGGCGAACTTTTCCGCTTCAGGAAGGTGGGGAAACCTTGACGATTATCCGGCGTTTGGCCGCAGTGGGAGGCCGTGCTCTAACTCCGCTCACATGCGAGGTTTAGCTGTGTTTTGGCTGCTCTAGGGATGATTTCGACCGGTTCGCTTTGGTTGCCGAGGCGATCGAGCAAACCTTCTCGATCGCCATCATCATGGACTCGCGGTCGATCTGATGAACGTCGATTGGCTGCCCGATTCCGTCCAGCATCGTCACCGTCAACCGGCCACCGAGGTGCTGACGGAACTCTTCAAGGCCTGCTAGCAGTGTATTGCGATCAACGTCTGCCAGGGCGTCAAATTGAAAACCGAGGTTTGTCAACACGCGAATCACGCGGTCTGCGAGGGACGACGCAAAGCCATGTTTTAGCGAAGAATAAATCGCATCAATCGCTAATCCGCAGGCCACCGCTTCGCCGTGACGGATCTTAAACTTGTGCATCGCCTCGAGTTTGTGGGCAGACCAATGACCAAAGTCGAGAGGCCGTGCTTCGAGCATTTCAAAAGGGTCTCCACCTTCGGTGATGTGACGCAAGTGCAGCATAGCAGCGGTCCGTACGATGCGATGACTCGCAAGAGACGTCCGATTTCGCACACCCTCAGCCTCTTGTTCAAGCAATTCAAAAAAGGCCGCATCCTTAAGCAGAGCAACTTTTACGGCTTCAGCAAATCCGCAAATATAATCGCGTTCGCTAAGTGTGGTGAGGATTGTCTCGTCATTGACGACCGCCCAGGGGACCACAAACGAACCAATCCAATTCTTTTTCCCGAACAGATTTACACCATTCTTCACCCCGAGTCCCGAGTCGGCCTGAGCAAGCGTGGTGGAAGGAATCCGAATCAGGCGGATGCCTCGATGCGCAATGCCAGCCGCAAATCCGACTGCGTCCAGCACCGCACCACCGCCCAACACGATCACGTAGCTTCGACGGTCAAGGTCCGACACGTGGAACACCTTCAACATCCGCTCAAGCACGTGAATGTCATTTTTGATCGTTTCTCCGCCGGGAATAATTTGCACATTTCCAATTCGCAGGAATTGATCGGCAAAACTGTCAGAGAAGTCACGTAATCGGGGGACAATTCGTGGGTTGGCCTCCGCGACGTGCTGGTCAAGCCAAAACTGAACTCGCGGTTTCTGGCCACCCGAACCCTCGATCAGTTCGGCTAAGGTGCCTTGGTCTTTTTCAAGTAAATTCTCAGTGAACCGGATACGGTGGACAAAGCGGGCGGAGAAAGAAACATCCAAATGGTTCTCATCCGAGGCAGAGTGGGTCATCGTTGCGCTGCTTTCGACTGAAGGTCATGCCACCCGAGGGATCTCGTCACATTGCCGCAGAGGGCGTTCAACGCTCTGCTTAGCAACTACTTGAGTCGGGACGGGTTCCCGAACAGGGATCCTTTAATATGATGGCCACTGGAGTGTCTGTGCGTCAACCTTTGACAGGACGGATTTTTCCTAATCGTCGATTTCGGGTGTGATTGCTGACATGTTGTCGCAATCAGGGCTATTTAAAAAAGGCCGCATTCATGAATAACAGCGAGACAGCAGAGAGAGTGAGCATGTTTGAGCAACTCCCGGCAGCGAAGCCGGACGCGATTCTAGGATTAACAGAGGCATTTCGTAACGATCCGAATCCAGCCAAGATCAATCTGACCGTAGGTGTCTACAAAGATGCGGATGGACAGACACCAGTCTTGCAGACCGTGAAAGAGGCGGAAGCAAAAATACTAAAAGACCAAAGTAGTAAAGGCTATCTGCCGATGACTGGCTCTCCGGAATTCGGCCAAGTGATTCAGCGGCTGCTCTTTGCTGATGCTTTGGGATCGATCTCAGACCGTGTGCGGACCGCCCAGACTCCCGGAGGGACTGGCGCCTTGCGAGTGGCAGGTGATTTTATCCACACCATGTTTCCCGCTGCAACACTCTGGCTTAGTCAACCGACTTGGCCCAACCATCCGGGCATCTTCGCCGCGGCCCATGTACCGGTCGATTCCTATCCGTATTTTGATCCCGGCACCAACGGACTCGACTTGCCGGGAATGCTGGGCAAACTGGCGACCTTGCCAGCTGGTGATGTGGTGCTTTTGCACGGTTGTTGCCACAATCCGACTGGCGTTGATCCAACCCCCGAGCAATGGCAACAAATTGCGCAGGTTCTCTCCGATCGCAATCTTGTGCCGTTGATTGACTTTGCCTATCAAGGCTTCGGTGACGGGGTGCAAGAAGATGCGACCGGATTGCGGATCATATGCGATATGTGCGAAGAAGTGTTGATTTGCAGTTCCTATTCTAAAAATTTCTCCCTCTACAATGATCGGATCGGAGCTTTGACCTTGCTCGCCCGATCGTCAAACGATGCGGACCTGGCCCTCGGCCACGTCAAGTTACGGATTCGAACCAACTATTCAAATCCACCTGCGCACGGCGGAGCAATCGTGACGGCGATTCTCCAGGATGACGTGCTGCACGGTCGTTGGCAGCAAGAGGTCGACGCAATGCGGGCTAGGATCAACACCATGCGGTCTCTTTTTGCCGCATCCCTAAAGGAAAAAGGAGTGCCTCAAGACTTCTCCTTCATGCAGCGACAGCGGGGAATGTTTTCTTTTTCCGGTCTGACTGCAAAGCAGGTGGAGACATTGCGACAGGAAAAATCGATTTATATTGTTGGTTCGGGACGTGTGAATGTGGCGGGGATGACCGAGCAGAATATGGGGACGCTCAGTGATGCGATTGCGGAGGTCCTGGTTGAAAATTCGGCGTGATCGCACAAGTCACGCGAGCGTGGCACCTGTTTCTATGCACCGTTCATTTGCCAACCCTGTTCACGTATTACTTGTCAGCATTTGAACCGAAGCCACGCGGAGCGGGTTGAAGTTCCCTCTGGACCCCGATTTTGGTAGAAAACGGGTGTCGACGAGTCGTCGTGACTGATCCTTTCTGGGGATTCCAAGGTGCATATTTGTTTTGCCACGAGTGAGGCGGTTCCCTTCGCGAAGACTGGAGGGTTGGCAGACGTCTGTGGCGCGCTCCCCCGCGAACTTGCGAAATTGGGTCATACCGTCACGTTAGTGATGCCCGCTTACCGAGGTATTACCCACCGTGGTCAGGCGGTGCAATCGACCGGGATCGAAATGCAGATACCGGTGGGCGGCAAGTTGGTGGCGGCAAAAATTCTGGTCAGCCAACTCCCCGACAGCGAGGTGACTGTCTATTTTGTCCAGCAGGATGATTATTTTGATCGGGATGGGGTCTACGGTGAGCAAGGAGTTGATTACGAGGATAACTGTGAGCGTTTCGTATTCTTTTGTCGTGCTGTTGTTCAGCTCATTCAGCAAGCGTGCCTCGATGTCGATCTGATCCACGCACACGATTGGACAACAGGACTGATTCCTGCTCTTTTAAAAATTGAATCTGGCGATTCCGAACGCTTGTCCCGGGTGGCATCGCTGATGACGATCCATAATCTGGCCTACCAGGGGACGTTCTGGCACTGGGATATGCTTTTAACGGGTATTGATTGGAAGTATTTTAATTGGCAGCAGATGGAATTTCATGGAGACTTGAATCTCCTTAAAACAGGGCTGGTCTTTGCAGACGCTCTTAATACGGTAAGCCCAACGTATGCCGAAGAAATCCAGTCGACACCACTCGGTTGCGGATTGGAAGATGTTTTAAGGGACCGTCGCGCAGTTCTCTCGGGAATTATCAACGGAGTAGATTACGGAACCTGGGATCCCGCTGGCGATCGTTATCTCGCCACCACCTATTCAAGGGACAGTTACGGCGAGGGTAAAAGGGTCTGCAAACGGGCACTGCAGCGAGAATTTGGCCTGCAGTTAGCTCCCGACCGACCTTTGATCGGGTTTGTCGGGCGTTTGGCAGGCCAGAAAGGATTCGATCTTGCATTGCCGGTGATGCAGGCTTGGGCGGAGAGAGAGGATGTGCAATGGGTGGTTCTTGGAACCGGAGACCGCGCGCTGGAAAAAGAACTCCAGCAACTATCTAGAGAAAACGCGGGAAGGATCGGAGTGGTAATTGATTTTTCGGAACCGCTCGCACATCGAATTGAAGCTGGTGCTGATCTTTTCTTGATGCCAAGTGCGTACGAGCCTTGTGGGTTAAATCAGCTCTACAGCTTGAAATATGGAACGTTGCCTGTGGTGCATCAAACGGGCGGACTGGCAGACACGGTGGTTGGTGCAGATGAGGAGTCTCTGGCGGCCCGCGCAGCGACGGGATTCAGTTTCGACACGTATGATCGCGCGGCACTTGCCAAGGCCCTCGAGCAAGCATTGGCCTTATATGTCGATCGGCCGGAACTCTGGAAGCAAATGATCGAAACTGCAATGCAGCAGGATTGGTCATGGCGGGCAAGTGCGGCCCGCTATAGTGCCCTTTATACGCAAACCATCTCCCGGCACCATGCGGCTGTGCTCACAACCTAGACGAGCACTAGACGAGCACGTATCAATTCGAGGAAATTTCTGTTGCCTTTTAGCGACAAGCGGCGGTCTTCGTTTCCGCTTCCACTTAATTACGAACCGCCCTGCCCTATCTCAGGTATGCAAAATTAGCACTTAAAGATTTTTTCACGGCCTACCGTTACGGCACTGCACGCGTTCCGCGTATCGATTACCAACGGGGCATGTTCGACAATGAAAGGAAAGTCATAGGTCGAATGGTCTGTTGAGATGAGGACGCAATCAAGGCCCGCGAGATAATCCGCCGTCAGTTCCTGACTGGTCAGTTCCGGCACCGTGTGATGTCGCATTTGCGGCAGGGTTGGGACATATGGATCGTTGTAGCTTAAGATTGCGCCGGCCTTGCCCAGTAATTCAAATAATTCAAATGCTGGACTTTCACGTGGGTCATCGACATTTTTTTTGTAGGCAACCCCCAAGAGACAAATGCGACTCCCTCGAATCGGCTTTCCATGGTGATTCAGTGCGCGTGCAACACCCTCTACAACATACCGCGGCATCGAGCGGTTGATCTCGCCAGCTAGCTCAATGAATCGCGTTGACAATCCAGCTTTCCGTGCGACCCAACTCAAGTAGAACGGGTCAATTGGAATGCAGTGTCCTCCTAAACCGGGTCCAGGGTAAAATGCCTGATAGCCGAACGGTTTGGTCTTAGCCGCTTCAATCACCTCCCAGATGTCAATCGCCAATCGGTCAAATAAGGTTTTTAGCTCATTGACCATGGCGATGTTCACAGATCGATAGGTGTTCTCAACAATCTTGCAAGCCTCTGCGATTTCCGGGCTAGATACCGAGACGATGGAAACGACAGCTTTTCCGTAGACTGCCTCAGCCAATTTTTGACTGATCGGTTCGATGCCCCCGACGACTTTCGGAATGCCACGGGCTGAAAATTCCGGGTTTCCAGGGTCTTCTCGCTCTGGACTATAGGCCAGGAAAAAATCCTTTCCGACGACTTGCCCGCTCGACTCAAGAATCGGCAATAACACGTCCCGCGTCGTCCCTGGATACGTCGTGCTTTCAAGGACAACAAGTTGTCCAGGTCTGAGATATTGTGCAATCGTGGCAGTCGTCGCCTCGACAAAGGTAAGATCAGGATCCCTGCTTTCCGAAAGCGGAGTCGGCACGCAGATGATAATCACATCGGCTTCCGCAAGTCGCGCCATATCGGAAGTTGGTGTGAGTTGGCCAGTTCCGGTCAACTCCGCAATCCTCGCTGCGGGGATATGGCCGATATAGCTTTCTCCCGCTAGTAATTGATCAACTTTATTTTGATCGACGTCAAAGCCGAGCGTGCGAAACCCGGAAGTCGCGAAGGCGTCAATGAGGGGAAGCCCTACATAGCCGAGCCCAATCACACCGATGACAGCGGTGCGGTTTTCGATAGCCGCTTCGAGCGTTGTGGCAGGGTCATTCATATTGCATCAAACGTAAATAGAGAAAATCATGATTCCCACAACAGCAGCCGAAGTTTTAGATGAATGTACACCGCGTGTCTATCGGGTAGCGAAGTTGAGGTTCCGTGGTTCGTCTCTCATTCGTATGCTTCTTACGGTTCTTTTTATAAATTCTTTACGATGGTTTTCTAGCAACGAGAAACCAATCCGCACCCGACGGCTCGGTGCCGACTTGTAGGCAGTCGTGGGGCAATCCGGCATGATCGGCCAAGGTCACCATAGCGTCGTAAGAGCGATATATCAGATACCAGTTTCCAATCCATTCCATGTATGCCCGCGTTGGATGGTTCGGCGCAAAATTGCCAATCAATAGTGTGCCACCGGGGGCAAGTTGGCGCCAGAAGAGTTCCAGTAACCCGATAGCCACCGTATCTTCTAAGTAATCAAACAGCCCGGGGCAAAGAATTAAATGCGGTGTTCCAAGCGTCTGCTCCGCATTGCGCCGCTGCGGGAGACGGGGTAGATTTTCGCGCATCGCTATGATGTTGTGCGGCGGTAATAATTCGGAAATCCGTTTTTCAGCGAAAGAAACGGCTTCTCCGCAAAGGTCCAATAAGGTCACCTCGATGAATGCATTCGAATGGCCTTTCAGTAGATTTAAGGCCTGATCGATTTCCCAGGCGGGACCACAGCCGACGCCCAGTACACAAAATCGTTCCTTATGGATCATCGCGCCTGAGGCAAGATGACGCGCCGCCAACTTGGTGCGTTGGCGGACCGCTTCTGGTGCACTTTGCGACAAGAAATACTGGTCGAAACAAAATCCGAGCGGATCCTCGGTAGCAGTGCGATTGCAAATGCGTGTGAGCAGTTGATGGTCACCCGCATATCCAAGCGGTTTTTTCCTTGCACGATTTTGCAGCCAACCTCGCTCCAATTCCTGGCCCACAATGCGGTAAAGCGTATTGCTGGGCATGCGATTTTCCTGGCCCCAAAGACCGGTTGCGGCCAGTTTTTGCAAGCAGCGATCCATGGCGAGTTGGACCAATGCAGTGGCGAGTGGTGCGTTGTTATAGCCATCGGTGATAAGTTTTATCGATTCAATCGATGAGGTAAGCTCTAGGGCTGCATCCGAGACAAGCGAATCTACTTTGTTCGCCGCGATTTTTTTCTGATCCGACCGCCAGATGGGAAGCACAGACATTTTAAGGGTCACCTGGAAAAGTGGGTTACCGATTTTCAGTGGAATGACGATCGTAGGGGGATATCGTTTCGACTGTATTTTGGTCCGGTAGCTGGTCGAAGTTCAATCATGCTCGGCAAAAAAATAAAAAATAGACAATGAGCGGGAGGGAATCCGCGATGTCGATGATGCAACGGCTGAAAAGCCTCT
>JAYZMM010000021.1:0-12400 GCA_036153155.1 Planctomycetota bacterium | reverse complement strand
TGTGCATCTCGGTGAACACGATGTGCTACTCGGTATTTTGCCTTTTTTTCACGTGTTCGGATACACGATCACGCTCTGGACCGTGCTTACGCTTCCGCCTAAAGGCATTTATCACTTTTCCCCGCTTGAGGCGCGGGAGGTCGGGAAGCTTTGTGCTCGTCACGGTGCCACCATTGTACTTGCGACACCAACGTTTTTGCGTGGGTATTGGCGACGATGTGAAGCCTCGGACTTTGAGCACGTCGATGTCTTGGTGACCGGTGCAGAGCGACTGCCCGTCGAACTTGCTGATGTGGTTGAGGAAAAATTCGGCATTCGCCCGATCGAAGGTTATGGAACAACAGAATTATCGCCGCTTTCGGCTGTCAATATTCCGCCCAGTCGGGCTCGAGGCAATCCCGGTGATGGGGTCCGCGAGGGAACAATCGGACGATCGATTCCAGGGGTTGAGGCGAAGATTGTTCATCGCGAGTCGGGTGAGGATGTCCCGCCAGACACCGAAGGGATGTTGCTCTTCCGTGGTCCGAACGTGATGAAGGGATATTTGAACGACGCGGAAAAGACGGCCGAGGTCATGCGAGGCGAGTGGTACACAACTGGTGACATCGCCCGCATTGATGCGGATGGTTTTATTTGGATTACGGGGCGTGAGAGTCGTGTTTCAAAAATCGGCGGCGAGATGGTACCGCATTTGAAAATAGAGGATGCCATCACGGAATTACTGTTCGGCGATCATGATGAAGAACACGAAAAAGAAGTCGTGGTCACTGCTGTTCCCGATGTTCGTAAAGGGGAACGAATTGTTGTGCTATATACACAACTCAATCAGTCGGCCGAGGATGTGTGTCGCAAACTGGCCGAATCCGGATTGCCCGCTCTATGGATCCCGTCAGCCGATAGCTTTCATCGGGTCGACGAAATTCCGGTGCTTGGGACTGGAAAGCTTGACTTAAAAGGCCTGAAAGAATTGGCGATTTCCCAATTCATTAACTAGTTGGCCACTGCCGGCTCGGGCCCACTTGAGGCCGCACCCGGAGTACGCAGCGAGACAGCACGTGTATCGGATGGTGATGCCTGCGCGACCGGTTTTTCATAGCGACTTTTTGCTTTTTGGTAGACCGCTCCGGCATGTCGGGCAAATTCGAGACGGGTCGGTTCGTTGATGTCGTTAAGTCGCGTTGCCAGGTGTTGCACACCCGGGCCATTTTCCTCAGTCGTCCGTGAAAGCTTTGTAATAAAATGCGCCGTTTCGGCGAAATTTAAATCAGTGGTATTGCCGATCATGTGTTGGAACGTCCGGGCGATTAAGTCAACGCCCACATTCTTCACGTCGACAAACATGTCGAGCTGAGCCCGTACAAAGGGCCGACCTGTCTTGTCGGTCGTAAAATCGGAATGGAGTACTAGCAGACAATCAGCGCGGATCGGTCGTTTGGTCAGGCTACCGGTATAGGCACCTTCGCCATAAAGGACGTGGACTTTCTGGTCCCCGTAAAGAAATTCGAGCGTACCAACGGTTCCTTCGCCATCATCGGCGTTGAATTCCAGCGGACCCTTGCGCGTGATCCGCATATCAGTGGCATCCATCATTTGCCAGATACTAACGATGACCTCCGGATGGCGGATCAAAAACATATAATAACGTGGATCACAGTCAATGATCTGTGGCGTCATCCGTTTGAAAACACTGGTGTTTTCCACCACAGAGTTAACTTTTTGTTTCGCCGCCGCATCAAGCCGATTGAAGGGGATCTCGGAAATCGCTTGTTTTTTTTCCGCACTGCCGCGCATAAAGAGAGGTGGTGCCGCACTGGTCTGCTGGAGCAGCGCAAGCATGCAACACGCAAGTACCAAAAACATGGCCGTTTTCGGAAGCATGATCAGTGGGCGGAGCAAACGAAACCTCTGTTAACTTTATCGCGGTTCGATGGCATGAAAATAAGGTGAACAGTAGACACAACATTGCGGTTGTCTAAATCGTCAAGCCGGAGCCACATGCATCTGGTTGTTCTTGTTTCAATTATTCGGCTTAGGAAAGCGGTTGGGGTCAGTTAATTTTGGCAAACTCGTGCTGCCGGAACATTTCTGACCACGAGGCTTCCCGCTAGCTAAGTGGCTTGGCCAAAAAACATAGAAAAATAGCCGTATTGCTCTGACGTGCTGGCAATAGTTTCAGCGCGGGCAATACCATCGGCCGCGTACAGCAGAATGCTGTTTGGCTAGACACTCGTCTCAGCAAACCTTTTTTGCGTCAGCGACGAGAAGTTCGTTCACCCGGTAGCGTGGCGAGCAGGGCGGTAGGTGCTAGTCGTTCTACCTGACTTACATTCACGTGATTCTTTTTGAGTCGTGGCATGTAACCGCGCGATCCGGAGACTCCGACGACTTTGCCCACGTGCGATTGAAGATCAACCCCCAAGCCAGGACTGACAAACATTAAGACATTCCCTTTTACATCAGTAAGCGCGAACTTCGGTGCCCCGCTTCGACGAGAGACCACCGGCGTTAATCGACCGACACCGGAGAAATCAGGTATTTTTTCCAATGGATTATTCCCTGAGATCGCCAGCGGTAACGAGTTGCCTTGAGGCGGTTTCACGGCAGGTGTTTTTGCCGTTAGTGCGAGATAGTTTTGCTGGAGTTGTTCGAATCGAGCGATTTCATCGACGACAAGGCGAGCTTGACCACGCTCGAGCGCTGTCTGGGCTTGTTCGAGTTGTTGGTTGGCTCGTTTCTTGAGTGCATCAAAATCCCAGTCGGCAAC
Organism: Planctomycetota bacterium; assembly: GCA_036153155.1. Lineage (GTDB taxonomy): Bacteria > Planctomycetota > Planctomycetia > Pirellulales > UBA7805 > UBA7805. Next base: position 9,636 of record JAYZMM010000021.1, on the reverse strand, counting down.
CGGTCCAGAAACAATCAGTGAAAGTGCCAGGTCCATTCGCTGATCGCTAAAATCAAGCGTCGAAACCCGCGGCGCGCCGGCAACCAATCCGGTTTGATCCGCGGGCGATGCAGGTGTTTGATAGTCCTGAAGCTGAACTTTCTCTTGGGGATTGGATGCAAAGGCCTCATTTCGACCGGGTGTGTCTGCTACGTCAGGACCGAAAATCCAACGGAACTCACCGCTCGGTGGTGCGACTTTAAACATGGTTTGCGGTTGACCGTTTCGAGGATCGATAAATTTGCGCTCCCCGAGTACCTGCAGAAATTCACCCCGACGTAGATGGACTTGTTGCTGGTCGAAACGATCACTGATTCGACTACCCACACGGGCCGTCGCCCCCTCCACCATCACTTCTGCCAGATTATCGTCTCCGACTTGCACGCATTCAGCCGGGACCCATGAAAAACTTCCCCGAGGGGGTCGAATGGCATACCAATCCCCCGCGTCATGTCGGTAGACTTCGACACGTTGTCCGTGATGCAAGTTGTCGGTCGCATAATCTTCGTGCGACGGACCGCTGCGAACCGGCGTTTTGTCGCGGAGCACAATTGCGGTAAAAGGAAAGTTGTCGCTTCCCTCCACGATGTTGGAATCAATGCAGTTTTGAAGCACGAGCGGGAGAAAGAGTAGCACCCAACGCAAGTTTTGCATGGCTATGGACATCCAATCGAGAAAAATGTGTGCCGACCAGTCGGGTTCCCGGAGACAGAAAATCGGTTAAATCGAGGGGCACTTGTAGCGGAATTGATCGTCAGCAACAACAGCAGCTGACTTCGTGGGCTGTTTCTTTCGAGCTATGCATGCATGCACGCCAGGACGTGCGGCAGTCCGTTGTTCGAGCCAGTCGGTGTCAGTCAAAAAACCGTCATGCCGACCCTACGCCGCCAGCGTTGCAGTCACTAGAATCGGTTCTTTGTTTATTGGGTTAGGAAAATATGCCTCGTTACAACCCTGCGGAACTTGAATCCCGCTGGCAGCAATATTGGGAAACGCACCGTTGCTTTGCCACGCCCCGATTGCCTCGGGAAAAAAAGTTTTATGCGCTTGATATGTTTCCCTATCCGAGCGGTGATGGGTTGCATGTAGGACATCCGGAAGGCTACACGGCGACCGATATTATGAGTCGCTTTGCACGGATGCGTGGGGCGACGGTGATGCACCCTATGGGGTTTGACGCCTTCGGCTTGCCGGCCGAGGAACATGCCATCAAGACAAACACGCCGCCGCGGGTTCAGACCGAAAAAAATATCGCGAATTTTACGCGGCAACTCAAAATGCTCGGTTTCAGTTACGATTGGGATCGGGAACTGGCGACCACCGACGTGGAGTATTTCCGTTGGACTCAATGGATTTTTCTGCAGCTTTATGACACTTGGTTTGACGCTCAGCAGCAACGCGGGCGTCGCATCGCGGAACTTTCGATTCCGGCCGCGGTGCGGAATGCGGGTGAAGATGCGATCCGGGAATATCAGGATGAGCATCGCCTCGCCTATCAGACTTATGCACCCGTCAATTGGTGTGAGGAACTAGGAACGGTACTTGCCAATGAGGAAGTTAAAGATGGGTTGAGTGAAGTCGGTAACCATCCGGTCACACGCCTTCCGCTGCGCCAATGGATGCTGCGGATCACAGCATATGCGGAACGGTTGGAAACGGGACTCGAATCGCTCGACTGGCCCGAGAGCATCAAGTTGCTACAGCGCAACTGGATTGGAAGGAGCACAGGCGCTGAGGTTGATTTTTATATCGGTGATGTCTCCGGCTATAAGGCATTCCAGCAGCGGCGACAGTCGGAGGGATTTCCTCGCAAAGCCGAAGAGACCGCGCTGCGTGTCTACACTACCCGCCCCGATACGCTTTATGGCGCTACCTATCTGGTCGTCGCGCCGGAACATGCTGCCGTTGAGCGACTTGTGACAGACGAAACCCGAGATGCGGTGGAAGCCTACTGTGAGGCGGCAGGTAGAAAGAGTGACTTGGATCGGACTGAATTGGCAAAAGAGAAGACCGGAGTCTTCACCGGATCCTATGCGATCAATCCTGCGGGCGGGGGACGCGTGCCGATCTGGGTGGCAGACTACGTCTTAGCCAGTTATGGAACCGGCGCGATTATGGCGGTTCCGGCGCACGACGAGCGTGATTTTGAATTTGCACGGCAGTTTGAAATTCCGATCCTAGCCGTAGTCGATCCGGGTGAAGTGGAGCAGCGGAAATCCATTCTCGCCGGACAACAGGTCTTTTCAGGTGAGGGTAAAGCGATTGCATCGGGCTCCTATGATGGAATGCAAACCAAAAAGATGAAAGCGAAGATCACCGAGGACCTCGCCGGGCAAGGACTGGGACGTGAGGCAGTAAATTATAAGCTACGCGATTGGCTTTTTAGTCGACAGCGATTCTGGGGCGAACCTTTTCCGATTCTGCACGAGTTGGACACGTCGGGAGAGCCGACCGGAAGAATCCGGCCGGTCGCCGAGTCTGAATTGCCGGTCGATCTACCACAGTTGGAAGATTATCAGCCGCACGGTCGCGTTGATCCACCGCTTGATAAAGCCCCCGAAGAGTGGTTGTTTCCCGTCATTGACGGAGTGCGTTACAAACGGGAAACCAATACGATGCCACAGTGGGCGGGCAGTTGCTGGTATTACCTCCGCTTTCTCGATCCACACAATAAGGAAACGCTGATTGACCCTGAAATCGAGCGGGCATGGATGCCGGTCGATCTATACATCGGGGGTGCCGAACACGCGGTACTCCATTTGCTTTATGCCCGTTTCTGGCACAAGGTGTTATTTGATCGAGGATATGTCAGCACCGAGGAGCCGTTTCGCAAACTGGTAAACCAGGGAATGATTCTGGGACAGGTTGAACTGACCGGATATCGTGACGATGCCGATCAATGGATATCAGCAGAACATGTTCGCAGTCTCGAACCCGGTAAATGGATAGAGGCAACCAGTGGCAAAGCGGTCCAACCTCATACCGTCGAACCCGAGCAGGCGGAGAAAAAGGGCGAGTATTTTGTACTCTGCACCGACCAGAATATACGGCTTGAAAGCCGTGCCCACAAAATGTCAAAGAGCCGTGGCAACGTGGTAAATCCCGACGAGGTGGTCCGCGAATACGGGGCCGATGCGCTGCGGCTCTATGAAATGTTTATGGGGCCTTTGGTTGCCACCAAACCCTGGAGCATGGAGGGGGTGAGTGGCGTGCGAGGGTTTCTCGACCGCGTCTGGAGAATGATTGTGGATGAGCGGAGCGAATCGCTCGCCTTAAATGCAAGTGTCCAGGAGCAGGATTTGACAGACGCGCAAGCGAGAATGCTTCATAAAACGATTAAGGTTGTAACCCATGATTTTGAGACATTAAGCTTCAATACGGCGATTGCGCGTCTGATGGAATTCACTAATTTCTTCATCAAAGAAACCATTCGGCCCAAAGTGGCTATGGAGCAGTTTGTTTTACTGCTTGCCCCGATGGCACCGCATTTGTCTGAAGAATTGTGGCATCTTCTCGGCCATGATCAAAGTCTTACCAATGCTGCCTGGCCAGAATATGACGAAACAAAAATTGCAGAAGCGACACGTGAAATTCCGGTTCAGATTAAGGGTCGTTTACGGAGCAAAATTGAAGTTCCAGCCGATGCTGATGCCGCTGCAATTGAATCTATGGCGAGAGCAGATCAAAAAATTATTGAATTGCTGTCTGGGAAGGAAGTGGTCAAGGTGGTGGTGGTTCCCGGTCGATTGATTAATTTTGTGACGCGATAATTTGGCGAGGGTCCGTGATCGAAAAATCAGGAAGGGATTAAGAGAAAATGAATGATGTGGCAACACTAATTCTTGGCGGAGGCCGTGGTACGCGTCTTTATCCTCTGACCCGTTATCGCTCTAAACCGGCGGTTCCTCTGGCCGGAAAATATCGTCTGATCGATATCCCGATTTCGAACTGTATCAATAGCGGTTTGCGAAGGATCTATGTGCTGACCCAATTCATGTCAGTGAGTCTGCATCGGCATATACGTAACGCTTATATCTTTGACCGTTTCAGCGACGGATTCGTGGAAATTCTTGCTGCGCAGCAGACGGTTCAGCATTCGGAGTGGTATCAGGGAACCGCCGATGCGGTACGCCGGAATATCGGCTGCATCAAGCATCGGGATATAAAGCACGTGTTAATTCTCTCTGGGGATCAACTCTATCGGATGAATTTTGCAGAGATGCTTAAAACACATCTCGAGAGTGGCGCCGAGGCAACGATTGCGGCACGTCCGGTCACGCGCGACGAGGCGAGCGGCTTCGGCATCATGCAGCTTGATGATTCAGGACGCGTGCAGGGTTTTGTCGAAAAGCCGCAATCGACCGAAGAGATGGAACAGGTGCGAATGGAACCGAGTTGGATTGATTCGCGTGGTGTGGAGAGTCAGGGAAGAGACTTGCTGGCAAGCATGGGGATCTATCTCTTTGATCGCGATTTTTTGGTTGAGGTGCTTGAAAACAATGACTTTCAGGATTTTGGCAAGGAGGTTTTTCCAGCATCGATTCGCAAGAAGCATGTGAACGTGCATTTGTTCGATGGATACTGGGAAGATATCGGAACGATCGGTTCATTTTATCGATGTAGTCTCGAACTAGCCTCTGCCCAACCGCCCTTCAATTTCATGATGCCAGAGGCCCCGATTTATTCGCACGCCCGTTACCTGCCCCCCTCGCGAATTGACCAAGCCCAGGTGCACAACAGTGTGGTGGCCGACGGCTGTATTCTTGAAAAAGGTGTGGTGATTGAAAACAGTGCGATTGGCCTTCGGTGCAGAATCGGGCCCGGTGCTCAGATCCGTAATTCAGTTTTGATGGGTGCCGATTACTACGATACGGCCGCAGATGTGGAGGCCCATCAGGCAGCCGGTACTCCATTACTGGGAATTGGCAGTAATGCGGTGATTGATGGTGCGATTATCGACAAAAATTGTCGCATTGGCCGCGGAGCAAGAATTTCCAATCCGAATGGCGAAGCGAATTGTGACTTAAGCGACGATGTGTTTGTCCGCGATGGCGTCGTCGTCGTACAGAAAGACAGTGTGATCCCTCCCAATTGGAAAATGTAGTCCAGCGATCGGTACGAATCGGTACGAGAAGTGACAGCCTTTAAGCGCCTTTCCCACTCTCGGCAGCGTCCGCAGCACCTTGAACAGGCGAAAGGGTGCTCGGATCGACTGGTGAATCAGAATCCTTTGTTTCTCGCGGCGTATCAATAATTGATCCGACGCGGGGAACGACTTGGCATTTTTCGCAGCCACATTCCTGGTTCTCTCTGCCCAGCAGGCCACCGAGAGGATAGCAGGTGTCGCACATGCGGCAGCCCCCGGCCATGGCACTGATGCCGATCAAACTGAAAACGAAAATCGTTGAAAGACGTTTCATGCTGGATTCCTTGAAAAACGGAGCCCCGGATACAGATGCGGCTGCATCGCGAGGCAGCTTATAGCATTCCTCTGGGGGGGCGACAAGATTAGTTCTTACGCTTATCCGGCCATACGCCACTGCGGTGCTTGCAGCAGATCCTGCAACTGCACTACGCCTTGAAGTTGCCAGTCGGTCTGCTCCATCGGTTCGGTTCCGACGCCGACCGTCTGCAGGCCCACCATCCGAGCCAAGCGAAGGTACTCCGGGGTGTTGCCGACAAACGCAATCTGTGGATGTGCCACTCGCAAAGCCTGCAGCGTCGAGGCAAGCAAACGGTCCGGAACATGACCGTGTCCCGCGTTATCAGCTTGTGCGATAAAATCGAAAAAGTGCGTCAGTCCGAGTCGAGTAACCTTCTCGTAAATCGACTCCTGGTCACAAGGTTCAACGCTCCAAAGCGCTAGCCGATGGCCTGCCGCCTGCAACGCGTTTAGCAGATCAGCTACACCGGCAAGGGGACGCTCTTCGGCAAGTAAACTTTTGCGTTTGCTCCGCAAAGCTGGGGTAATTTCATGAATGTGTGCATCAGGCATTCCGGCACGGACGAGCACATTTTCAATGGCGTCCTGGAATGATAATTCGCCGCGTTGAATGCGAGGAATATATTCGAGATCCCAGTGGCGGAAGAAAAGTCGATAGTGCGTGTGAAGCCCACGTTTTCTGAGATGGTCAAGCAGCCAGCGGCGCCATGCCGTACCATCGTAGAGCACACCGCCGAGTTGAAATATCCACCCACTGATGCCTTGGGATCTCATCATCGCAACGCTTCCTTGCCTGAGCGAATCTGAATTTATACTTTGCGTTGAACTTCCGGACAGATACAGGTCTGGCGGCTGCACTGTCAACCTCTTTACTTGCGGGCACACCCCACGGCTGGTTTGCTGCTATGGGTGCAACGCTCAGGGCATCGGAAGTGATAGCAAGGCATAAATCTTCGGATCGCTTAGTCCGCTAGCAATCCAGGTCGCCTGACTGAAGTCGTGACGTGCGCTGTGGATGCCTGGAACTGCAACTGCGCAGGCGCCACTGGCAACGGCGGCGGTCAGACCGGTTTGGCTGTCTTCCAAAACAAGCATTGCGGTGGTCGAAATGCCGAGGCGTGATGCTGCGAGTTGGTAGATTTCAGGGTCCGGTTTTCCGCGATGAACATCCTCAGCCGAGAGCAAGAATGCAAACCGCTCGATCAAATCAAACCGCCCTAGCACCTCTTCAGCGAATCGCCGACTGCTGCTGGTGGCGATCGCTTTGGGAATATCTGCCGATTCGATTGCATCTAAAAGTGCAATGAGTCCCGGCATCGGTGCCAGTTGTGTGTCGAGCAGGGGAGTGAAAATGTCCCGCGATTCTTTTTCGATTTGCTCCACCGTATCCGTTAAATCGTGCCACTCGATCATCCGAGCAATCGCCTGAGCAGGGCGGAGACCCATCATTGCATCGACAAGTTCCGGAGTGAATTGTTTGTTGCGTCGGCGGAGCACCTCCGACCCGACCTGCAGGTAAATGTCTTCGGTGTTGAACATTAGTCCATCCAGATCAAATACGACCGCTTTGACAGAGGGTGCTGATTCGTTCATTCGTTTTCTTTCTCTGCAGCTGAATTGGATAGTGCAGCCCGAATTTTTTCGCTTAGCTCACCTAGAATCAGGCCAGTCGCCCCCCAGATCTGGTGGCCGGTGTGTTCAATGCACGGACTGCGGAACACCACCCCGTGACGCTCACGTAGAGGCATAGAAAAATAATCAGGATGTATAAGATGCATCAGTGACATTTCAAAAATTTCTTCCACCTCGCTCTCCTGTGCTTTCCAGGTCGGCGTGAAAGGTAGAAATGCAACATACGGTGTGACCAGGAAATTGCTCACGTAGACATAGGTAGTTGTCAGTTTGCCGATTGTGACAATATCGGAAAGACCGACTCCCAGTTCTTCCTCCGCTTCACGAACCGCCGCCTGCCAGGGGCTTTCATCCCGATTTTGCCCGCCTCCCGGTAAGGAAATCTGTCCCCCGTGCCGGGTAAGTTGGGGCACGCGAAGCGTGAGTGGAAAGTGATAATCCGCAAGCGACGGCTCCACGCCGCCTTTGGCTGCCGGATTAATGTGAAGCAGCACCAGAACCGCTGCATGCTGGGCATCGATCGGTGCCGGTCCTCGGTACCGGCCGTAGGCCAACTCAACCGCATAGGTTTTGCGGTGATCCCTATTCGGTAATGGTTTCGGTAGTACCTTGCGGAGTGAATCAAGAAAAAGAGGAAGCATGAAATAGACTTTGCAACTTAAAATAAACGGTACAAGGCAAAGGAATCGTTGCGGTAGAGCAATGGAAGAGCAAGGGGAGGTGTGCTGCGGGTGAGAACAAAATCGGCCCCATATGCCTTACCAAGCATCTGTAAGTCGTCCACCGAACGCTCCGACAACGGGACCACACCGAGGGGGCCCCAGAGGTGCAATTTACCGAGCCGGTCGTGCCATTCTAAAATGCTCGCCGCATCCTGCGGCATTTCTTTCCAATTTCCCACCTCCCCACGGTCGGCATACCATTTGAACGTATGCGCATATTTAGGCGTAAGGAAAATTGCCTCGGGTGACGAAACCTCGCGAGCTACCCGGCAGACGGACCGCCAGTCATTGAATTGCTTGGGGCTTGCCGTGAATTTCCGATCCGCTGGAGGGACACCCGCGGCACGGTAGAGTTTGTTGATGGGCGAAACCAAGATGCAGATAGTGCCGAGTAGAATTGCGATCCGAACCGTTGGCCGTTGTAAAATGCCCTCCCTGCTTAGGTGCGTCGCGGCGGCGAGCGCTACAGCGACTGGAACCATCACATCGGCCAGGCGAAACCAGTAGAACTGTAGAAGTCGCGCTGCCAGCAGAGGACGGTACTGCGTTGCCAGGCTGATACAGAGTCCGATGGCGGCAATCGCCAGTGTGCCTGCGGTAAAACTATCCAACCGCCGCAATTTCGTAACATGCTTCTGGCGGTGTGCCACAAGAACCCAGATCAGACAGAGTCCAACAAAGCCTATCGCGGCCGGTGAGAGAAAGGGAAAATCTGCGCGGAAAAAAAATTGTGCAGGATTCAAATGGTGGGGCAGTCGGGTAAAGACCTGGATCTGGGCCGCGTCTGTTGCTTCTCCCACCGAGCTTTGACCGCGTAAATGTAATCCGGGAACAAGCCCGAAGCAGGAAATCGCGAATCCTATGGCAATCGCCACGATTTGGCTCCGCAGTGTCGGCCTATCACTGTGGCGTCCCAGTAGAAACCACCCGATTGTTGCTGCGACACATGCCCATCCTCCGACCACAACATGGAAGATGCTTGCGATGCCGAGTAAAATCCAGGCGCGATTCCAACGGTTCTGGATAATCTCGCCAATCGCCCAGAAAATGAATGCATAAGCGATGCCTTTGCCCTCAAACCCGCCTGCAACCCATTCTCCGGCAGTTTGAAAAAAGGTGTTGAGGCCGAGCATCATCGTTGCTCCCAGCATTGCCACTCCGGATCGTTCCGTGAGGGAAGAGGTGAGCCTCATCCACCCGAACGCCAATAGTCCAGAAGTTAGAATCCGCCCGACCCAGGCGAAAGTATTCATCGGAAAATGAAGCAGCGGCCATCCGAAAATAAAATAGAACGGTGCATGCGCGTCAGCAGAATTCAGAAAAAAATCGTTTGGACACCAGGACGGATTCCAGTAATGGCGAGCCTTTGCCAGATAATTCGGTTCGTTGACTTCAGGGGGGATTTGCGCGGCAAAAAGCAGAAAGATCAATGTCACGAACAGCCATTCAAGTACGCGATGTGTTGGCTCGTCAGAGGAGGATCGCATCATCAACTCATGTCTGGAATACGGTGAAGGCAGACCGCTGGTCGCATTGCTGTTGGTGGTGCCACGTGGTTAAAGTTTGATTTTATTCACCTCAGGGGTGGCTGGCCAGAGTGACCCCCTTATACCTATGCTTGTGCAATATGAATTTCTGATTCAATGATTAAAACACTCGGGTCGATTTCATCGTGGATACCAAACTTCGCGACCTTTTCGATTGTCATTTAGAAGAAGTGCTGTCCCAGTTGCCACAGAGCGTCCATGTGTTGCTCGAAAAGGTGCCTTTGCATGTCGAGGATTATCCATCACAACAGGT
>JAYZMM010000020.1:0-15094 GCA_036153155.1 Planctomycetota bacterium | reverse complement strand
CACAGAGTGTGTCGCGGGCGAGGCTGCTTTTTCCCGATCCGCTTGGCCCGGTAATCACGACAAGTTGATTACGAGGAATCTCAAGGTCGATGTCTTTCAGGTTGTGAACCCGCGCACCATAGATGCGGATTGCTGCGGCTTTATGCTGATCTGCCTTCTTAGTCTTTGCGGCCTGATCCGATTTTAAACCCATCGGTGATTTCACCTTGCAATTTGAGATGCATTTTAGGAGTCAGTCGCAACAGCGTTTCTCTTTGAAACGATTCGGTAGTGCCCTACACTCGAGGCACCGTATCACAAAGCACCTCTGGGGAACAACCGACAGGCGATGACGCAGTTTTACTCACATGCGATTTACAGAACGAACGTTACCGCTTGGCACCTTCGGTCTGGGCGGCTATTATCAGAACTTCATTTGGTCGTTGTTCCCACGAAGGATAAGGGGCATTTTTCGGGAAAAATTATGCGGCATGTCATCTCAGCTTTGGTGCAAAATGTTCCTGGTGTGCTTGCGCACGTTGCCGGAATGTTCGCCTCGCGGGGCTACAATATTGATAGTCTCGCGGTCGGTGAAACCGAGAGCGCGGATCTCTCGCGGATGACATTTGTTGTGGTCGGTGATCATGGCACCCTCGCGCAGGTGCGTAAACAACTCGAAAAAATTGTCACCGTTGTTCGTGTTGATGACATCAGCGCACAAGATTTTGTTGAGCGAGATTTAATGTTGCTCAAGGTCCGTGCCAGTGCGGGCGAGCAGCGGAGTGAGATTAGGGAATTAACCGACATTTTTCGGGGTCGGATTGTCGACGTGAGTCAAGATGCACTGATGATTGAAATTTCGGGCAAGGAGTGCAAAATCGAGGCCTTCATCGATTTGATTCGCCCCTTCGGTATCACGGAGTTGGTCAGGACCGGGCGAATTGCGTTGGTCCGCGGGCAAAACCAGGTGCATTCTGAAGCATCCGAATCGGAAGGTAAATAAGTCGATATCGGATAGGGATATCACCGCTAAGTAGCGCACTTAACTTTTCCCAAAAAATACTTCCTTAAAACGAGGCAACCAAACAAGAGATAGGAAAACAGGTAATTATGGCCGCCGAAATTTTTTACGACGCCGACGCTGATCAGACGCTGCTGGAGAGCAAAAAAATTGCGATTCTCGGGTATGGTTCACAGGGGCATGCCCACGCTCAGAATCTGCGGGACAGTGGTTGTCACGTGATTGTGGGCACCCGGGGGAAAGGCCCGAGTCATGAACTGGCGGAAAGCCATGGGTTTCAACCGGTTTCTCTCAGGCAAGCGGCCGAAGAGGCGGATATCGTGAATATGCTTCTCCCTGATGAGAGGCAGGGTGATGTGTATGAGCAAGAGGTGCTGCCCGTATTATCCCCGGGCAATATTCTGATGTGCTCGCATGGATTCAATTTGCATTTTGGATATGTTACCGCCCCCGATGGAGTTGCCACATTACTCGTCGCGCCGAAGGGACCGGGGCATCTGGTTCGCAGCGAATATTTGGCGGGAGGGGGCGTTCCATGTTTGGTGGCCGTTGGGAACCCGGATGATGAAGCGACCTTTCAAATTGGTCTGGCCTATGCGAGCGCTATTGGCGGAGGCCGCGCAGGGATTATTCGCACGACGATTGCCGAAGAAACCGAAACCGATCTATTTGGTGAACAGGCAGTCCTTTGCGGTGGCCTCAGTGCTCTGATCAAGGCAGGTTTTGACACTCTCGTGGAGGCAGGCTACCAGCCGGAAATGGCCTATTTTGAATGCATGCACGAGGTGAAGTTAATTGTCGACCTCTTCTACCAAGGAGGGCTTAACTATATGCGGTACAGCATCAGTAATACGGCAGAGTACGGTGACTACACGCGCGGTGACCGAATCATTACCGACGAGACGCGGGCAGAGATGAAGAAAATTCTCGCCGAAATTAAAAGCGGCCAGTTTGCCCGTGAGTGGATCGATGAAAATCGATCTGGTGCCGGTCGCTTCGAAGCGCAGCGAAAAGCAGATCGGACACATGGTGTCGAGCAGATCGGCAAGGAACTTCGTCGCCTCATGTCCTGGATTGATGAAAAAGAGGTGTGATATAAAAAAGGGAGAGCCGCCTGTCGCTCTAGTTACGTTCCCGCAATTATCGTTTTGATTTTAAGATATGGCTCAGCTTTACTTTTATTATTCAGCCATGAACGCAGGTAAGAGCACTACCTTGCTCCAATCAGCCCACAATTATCGGGAGCGAGGCATGCATGCCATGCTTTTTACTCCCGCATTAGATGATCGAATGGGTTGTAGGAAAATTCATTCTCGAATTGGAATCACTGCCGATGCCACGGCGTTTGCCGAAGCTTACGATTTTTTCGACGCGATTAGCGAGGCGCATCAGACTCAACCCGTGCATTGCGTATTGATCGATGAAGCCCAATTTCTCACTGCGCCGCAAGTGCTGCAACTGACGCAGGTTTGCGATCAGCTTTCGATACCGGTCCTCTGTTATGGAATCCGTACCGATTTCCGCGGCGAACCTTTTGAAGGGAGTAAATACTTGCTCTCTTGGGCGGATAATCTTATCGAGATCAAAACAATCTGTCGTAGTGGAAAAAAAGCAACTATGAACGCACGCTTAGATGAATCGGGCAACCGCGTGACCGAAGGTGAGCAAATTGATATCGGGCACCATTATGAAGCTCTCAGTCGAAAAGAATTTCATCTGGAGGAAGTCTCGCCCGTGATTCGCAAGACCTGCAAGTGAAATCCCGTGGTTCGCTGCATGGCTATCGGAAAGCGTGAGAGATTACCGCGTGATGGGTGATCAGTAGGGTGTGTCTCGATGCCGGTAGATAACAATTTCGCGCACCAGTCGTATGATGCAGGAGTGCCCAAAGCATCCTATGAGATTCTATCTATTGAGCCGCTTCCAAAGGTTGAATCTGATGAATATCACAATCGCATGCACGCGGTGGGCGATATTTTTGAGCGTGCGAATGTTGGCGCAATTGTGTTGGTCCATGGAACGTTTGTGGGAAATGACCCTTGGGGACTGGCCGCCATGCTTGTTGGTCGTAATCGCAGACGTTACGAAACATGGTGCCAGTGGCAAAAAAGTGTTGCCGATCGAGTGGTGAGGGACCGCGGTAATTTTCCCTCGCAATACGTCTCACGATTAGCCAATGATTTGGGTTCCTCTCGATCATTCTCGGTTTCCCGTTTTCTCTGGTCGGGCATTAATAACCATGCGGGCCGTGCCTTCGCAGCTGTTGATCTTTACCGCTATCTTAGCGATCTCGATCTGCCTCGCGATAAACGAATCATACTCTGCGGTCACAGCCACGGCGGCAATGTGCTTGCGCTGTTGACGAATCTGTTTGCCTCAGATCTCAGCAGCGTGGAGGCGTTCCTAGAAGCTGTCGGAGAATATGCGCAAACATTCGATCCACAATGGCAGCGTACTGTCCGCCACGTGCTAGAGGGCCCAAGGCTTACTAAGCAGCACCCAATTGATCTCGCGACGTTCGGCATGCCGATCCGATACGGTTTCGAAACGACCGGTTATGCAAACCTCATGCACTTCGTCAACCATCGACCAGGTAAGCTGCGACCCCCGTATCGGGTCGCGGGACCGATAACGCTCGGTGGTATGTTCTCTGCATCACATGGGGATTACATTCACGAGTTTGGGATTGCAGGATCCAACTTTTCCACGCCACTCAGCCGACCTCTCTGGAAATGCGATCGACGTCTCGCACGGCAGGTGGCAAAAGATTTGTCTTGGAGAGAACTTCCAAGACGCATGGCAAAAGGTATGCGCGTTGCCGAGGAAGGTCATACGCTCCTGATCGACTACCAACGACCCGGCGGTCGATGGTGGCGGAGCGGGATGGGGCACGCTGAATACACCCACGTCGAAAAGATGCTTTTCCATTTCGAACGTGTGGCGCGACGCTTTTACCCGCAATCGAATGACTGATAACCGAAATCCCGCGACGAGATCTTCGTGTAATTTCAATTAAGGGGAAGCGCGTTTTCCACTGTTCGCAATCGCAATGGGGATCGCAATGGCTGCGGCGATTCCACATGCAATGAATATATCGCGAATCTCAGGATTCCAGCCCCAGCCCTGAAAGCCCGAACTGGCGACCGTTGGTTGGCCGTAAGGTCCTGGCGGCGGACCTTGTACTGTCCCGGGCACGACTGTACCGGGAACTGTTTCTTCGTACTGGACCTTCTGGCCTCGAGGGCCGGTTGTGGGCATGGTGGTCGCCAACGGCTGGGCCCGTGTTGCGCGATTCGGCGGACATTTGCTCGCCTGCGTTAGGTTTGGCTCACAACCGGGCGGACAGATGGTTTGGCAGACGGTACGGCATCCAGTTTGACAATTATTGCTGCATCCGGTTGGGCATCCGACTTGGCACCCGATCTGTTGACCGCGAACGAGCGGTCCACTGGTGATAATGATGGCACTACTACGCGCCGAAGGAGGCGCCATACCTGCCTGCCAGAGTCGACAGGTGGCAGTGCCCGAGGGACCCGCAATTTGGTGTACACCTCCGCGAAGTCCCCCCACTTGAAACGCACCATTGGCATCTGTTTTTGCACGGGCGATTTCTAATCGGTCATGGAGAATGGTTACCGAGGCGTTTTCTACAGGCTGGGCCTGGGAATCTACCAATCGACCTTCGAGTAACCCACCACTTGCAAGGCGAATATCGGAAATGACAGCCTGCGAATTGGCGTTTGTCTGCGTCTGTGCCGCAAAGATTGGGTGAGGACCGATCATCATCACCACGGCTGCTGCCGCCGCCATCCATTGGATATATCGAAGAGTTTTCATGGTTCTCCACCTTGTGCGACCGTTGTTTCCACGCATTGGATGCATGAATAACTTGGCTCCTAAATCCGATTTGCGGCCTTTTAATGGCCAGAAAAACAAAGTCGTATTCTGTGATCTGCGGCGCAGGGATGGCACCACGGAACAAAAATAACTATCGGACAGTTTGGTGGCATAATCGTAATAAAAAGTAAAATCCGTAAAAATTTCTCGATGCCTACAGGCATCCTATTTTCGCTAAACAACCGTCTCTCTCCACGCTACGGTTCTGGACGACTCGTTCACTATCAACCCGATAGCGTGTGCTGTGCCGAGAGGGCGGGTTTACTAGCAACACCAGCAGGCGACCATTGCGGAGCGGGCTTGGAGCGCAGAATCACTACCAAGCATCGACATCAAGAAACTGGCCAACAGCGTTGCCAGCGAGAGAAATTACAAGGACACGGGCCTGTACCTTGGTCAACGCTCTTGGGAGTTAGTCTTGCCACCTGGAACCGTACGGCGTGCGGTGGCTTCGGCTGGCATCTCGACAATTTTTTGCCAACCGAAGGGCACGCTCGGTGGAGCGAACAGTCGTTTGATACCCTCAAAGGGATCATTGATGACAACATTGGAAAACTCGTAAGTCGCATAGGTGTCGCCGGGATCATACACCCGCAAAGCGATCGGTTCGAACGTGTTGCGATCGAGACGTAAAATCGCCTCTCGAAAATTTCCGGAGTCCGTTTTGGTACGCGGCACGGCATCCACCCAGATTTCCTTTTGCGCATATTCTCGGGGGGTAACGATGCAGAGGAAATATCGTTTTTTCAGATCTGCTGCTTGAGATCCGAAGAGAAATGGAAGCGGGGTGTTTCGAATCGCCTCTCCTTGCATTTCTTCAGGAATTTGACGCTCGATAACGCGTTTGTTTTTATGATCATGCTGCCAAATCGAGGCCCCATCACATACCCAATGCTCACCATGGATATCTTTTGCGGCCTTATACTCACCCGTTTTCGTGTCGAGATTCATAACTCGGGTGACGCGAAACGTGCCTTTGTCAGGATTGGCATACTTAAGATCACCGTTATTTACGACAAGTGGAACATCTTTGAATTGTGGAAGTTCAAACGCTGGGTTGTAATTCCAACGCACAAATTCACAGCGGAAAGTTTTGGTTTCTTTTGTTCGATCCTGCCAGGTTTCCAGCACTTTCGCCAGGTATTGCTCCTGTTGGGGCGTCAAGTGAAATCGTCCTGGCAGTTTATCTGCATTGGTCGCTTCAGGTGCATTCGCTGCGTTAGCGTTGCCATCGGCGTGAATCTCCGTTGCCCCTTGGGCCCCTTGGGCATTGCCATCGCGAGTAGGCGGTTCTGCCGACACCATGATGCAGTTGAAGGTGAGAGTAAACAGTGCGATTCCCGTAGCCGTGGCATGCAAACGGACTTGCGCAAGCGGATTGAATCGTTCAGCAAATTGCGTTGCTTGGTGCATGAATTCTTTTCGCGTGATCAGTTTGAAGAGGCGGTTCGGTCACCTTATCGGCATTGGCGAACTCGGGCCAATCCGCGGGTTCAACATGTTCGCAGACTCGATGAATGGCCTAAATTTCGGCGGGATTCTAGCAGGAGCATGGGCACATCCCTAGTCCATTTTGTTGCTACCAGCAGAGGCAAAAACTCCAAGGATTGAGCACCCTTTGCCTAGATTGCCAGAAGCGAGCAGATATGAGAGCATCAAATAATGTGCCAGCAGTCCTTGAAGATCGTCTCGTTGACCCCGGGTGCCGGCGGCTCCATCTGCGGAAGTTGCCTGAATGACAATATGCTGGCAGCGGCAATGCAGCGTGAGGGGCATGACGTTGTCTTGGTGCCTTTGTACACTCCAATCACGACTGACGAGGAGAACATGAGTTCGGCTCCGTTATTTTTTGGCGGTGTCAATGTTTATCTTCAACAGCATCTGGGACTCTTTCGCCATCTGCCAAGATTTTTAGATCGACCTCTCGACTCGCCTCGGTTTGTCTCTTCACTGGCCAAGTTGCCGGCATCCAAAGATGCTAATCACCTGGCCGCGCTCACACTCTCGATGGTCCGCGGTGAGCACGGTCGTCAGCGAAAAGAAGTTCATCGTTTGGTCGACTGGATGCGACATGAAACCCATCCCGATATCATTCATTTCAGCAATCTTCTGATTGCGGGATCTGTCCGAGAAATCAAACGGATGCTGTCGGTTCCGGTGATTGTCACCTTGCAAGGAGACGATGTTTTTCTCGACAGTATCTCGGAACCGGACCGATCAGAAATTATTGAAGAAATGCGCAAATTGGCTTTGGAAGTTGATCGGTTTATTGTCCATAGCCAATTTTATGCGGAAAAAATGTCACGTTATTTCAATATACCGCCGGAGCGGATCACGCAGGTCCCCCTCGGCATTGATGCTACCGAGTACCTTCCTTCGGAGTCTCATGGTGAAGCAGAATTGACCTCGCCTACTGAAAAGCGGATAGGCTATTTAGCTCGGATCTGTCCTGCCAAGGGCCTGCACTTACTGACGGATGCTTTTATCAAACTCAAACAGCAGGGATCCTTCGATGACCTGGTGTTGTGGGTTGCCGGCGACTTGAACAATGCAGATCGCCCTTACTTTCTTGAACAGAAGAAAAAGTTAGACGCCGCTGAATGTAGCGAGCAATTTTTTTATGCAGGTCGTTTGAGTCGAAAAGAGAAGATTGATTTTCTTAGCGAACTCGATTTATTTTCGGTTCCTGCACCTTATCAAGAACCGAAGGGGCGATATGTACTCGAGGCCCTTGCCCGAGGGATCCCGGTGGTACAACCGGCTCACGGTGCTTTTCCTGAACTACTGGGTCGGATCGGTGGCGGACAACTTTTCCCCCCTGGCGATTCACATGCGTTCACGAAAGTTCTGGCCGATCTACTTAAGGATCCCGCGAAGCGTGCGCAACTTGCCGCAGAGGGGCCGGAGGGTGTGCGAACAGGTGCCTGCGCCCAGCACTCGGCACAGGCAACACTAGATGCTTACAGACAAGTCATTGAAGGTTAGGGCTTACGTGAGTGTCTTTAGCCTTAAGAAAGCCCCAAGATATATTTAATGATTGCATTGCTATTGCCTGCATTGCAGTCAGAATAAAAGATCTTTCTGCTATCGATTCGATCTGGCGAGCGGCGGAACTCTCTGCCTATAATCCCGCCCCCATTTTTCACAAAGTCCTTTGAGGGCAATACGTTTGCACAGATGACTGTGGAAGCGACGGACAAGGAGGTCCGTAAGTGCGGATTCTTAATGCGCTGCGAAAAGCAATGCGCTGTTCGACGTTGTGTCGATTGATGGGCCGTCCATTCGGATGGCACCTGGTGGCGACGCTATGCCTGCTCTGGTTGCTTGGCAAATCCGATCTTCAATACAGTGGAATCGCGTCTGCTTCAGAGATGCTCGCACAGGGCCGTTCGACGATGCGGTTGCGCATTGCCTGGGGTGGTGGAACAGCGACGCCGTGGCAGGGGACGGTTTCAGTGAACGAGGGCGAAATTTTAGATCATGAGGCTTTGGGGGTCAGTGAGGATGAACCCGGTTCAATGTGGATTGAGCAAGGGATCCTGCACGTGGGAGAAAAATCTTCTCGCGAATATGACGGTGTAGACATTGCGATTGAGGGATCGCTGGAGAGTGATCTGACTATTTCGTTACGCGCTGGGGGGCAGGAACAGAACAGTCCTGCCCTGACAATCCCTTTGAAAGAATTAATCGAACAGCCGTTTCACGATCGGATCGGTCCTGAGTCGCTGGGCAATCAGATCATGATACAACGTCAGCCTGGTGATCGCCTGAGGGTCACCTTCGAAAATCGATCGCTTCTGTTCAGGCCATCGGAAAAATTTGAACTTCAATTGACGCCGCACCTCCTCGGTTTGGAGACAGAATCGAGGGTAACCCTGCATTCACAGATCTTGGTCGCGCGGAGCGACCAAGAAGTTACTCGGCAGATAATTGATTTCAAAGTTCCCGATGATGAACAGCGTTATCCGCCCGTGCCGCTTCAATTCGAATTGCCTGAGGAAGAAGGCGTTTATGATCTCGTGCTCACGGTAAAAAAAGCAGGGGAACGATTTTCACCTACGAATCCATTTCGAAATCCGGAGCAGGTGATTGCTCAAAGAAAAGTGCAATTTGTGGTTCTCCGTGAAAGCAGCAACGCGCAAAACAATCAGGCGACCGCGACGCCGCCTGGAAATCTCGTTACTGAGATTCTCCCGACAAACCCATGGTGGAAAAAAGTAAGTCAGATTCCAACGTTAGCCGGGTTCAAGGACGGCCCGATTCGTCACGGAGAAATTCAACTTTGGCAGCATCCAACGCTCGGGGCATGGACCCGCTTGGCCGCGTCTCCAAACGATCCGCAGACCGTCTGGGCCGCATATCCTCTGACGGTCTCCCAGCCGGGTCAGCCGCATGTATTGGAGGTTGAATATCCATCTGATATTTCCCAATCGATGGGTGTAAGTCTGTTGGAACCGGATGCGGCGGGAAATCTACTGCCCCTTGGCATCGATTCGGGCATTGTGGTTGACGATCAGGGCAATGACGATCGGCCGACCATCGCAACGCATCAGATGATCTTCTGGCCAAAGACAAAAAATCCTTTTGTATTAATCACCAATGCCCGTCGGGATGCGCCTGCTGTTCATGGTGCGATTCGCGTGCAGGGTCCTCGTATCCCCGGTTTTCCTGGTATTGGTCGACCCGCGATGAGGAGTGCCTCGCTTCCTTCCCTATTCGATTTCGATACTTCGCCAGATGAGCGACTGTTTGCCGGTTATATGGGAGAGCCACTGTTTCCCGAGAATTTCTCGGCGACAGAATTTCTTGATCAGCAGCGATCACTCGATGATTGGGTAACCTTTTACGAGGCGAGCACCCGACTCGTGGAGTATCTCAAATACGGTGGTTACAACACGTTGGTACTGTCTGTTCTGGCAAAGGGTGGCGCTATCTATCCCAGCGATCGATTGCAGCCCACACCTCGATATGACACTGGTATTTTTGCCTCGACGGGCCAAGATCCGATTCGCAAAGATGTTTTAGAATTACTGCTACGTCTTTGTGATCGAGAGGGTATTCAGCTGATCCCTTCATTGCAGTTTTCAACGCCCCTTCCGATGCTCGAGGAGAAGCGCCGACAGGCTGGTAACCAAAAAACGGGAATCCTTCTAACCGATGCAAAGGGCCGGAGCTGGCGCGATCCATATGCGGATGATGGAAATGTTAATCTGGTTCGGTACAACCCGCTGCACGCAGATGTCCAGCAGGAATTGCTTCAAATTGTCCGCGAAATGATTGATCGTTATGGAGCACATCCATCTTTCGCAGGATTGGCAGTCGACCTTTCAGGCCGTGGCTGTACAGTCTTTCCCGGTCCCGCTTGGGGTCGCGACCCGATGACTTATCAACAGTTTTTGGACACGCGCGAGAATGTATTGACAACCGCAGATACAAACGGCCCAGATGCGGTCGATGAAGAAAGGGCTTGGTTGGAGTGGCGTGCAAATCGCCTTGGTGAATTCCATAGTAAGTTGTCAGCGCAATTACGCGCCGATTGCCCTGAGGCAAAACTCTTTATTGCCACAGCGGGTGTTGAAGTCAGCCCCGATCTTTCTGAGCAATTGCGGCCGGCGCTTCCGAATCAAGTGACGCCAGAACAACTACTGTTAGGGGTCGGTCTCTCAGCAAAAAATTATCGGCACCCGCGTAGTGGCATTATTTTGCTTCAATCAAGAGTGATGGCGGCAGACTTTTCCCGTATTGATCCTGCCGCTGCACAAGAGGTCGGTCGTTCTCTCTCTTGGGACCAACCCTTTGCAGAGATAGATTCGGTGGGGCACTTTCTTCAAAGCCGACCACGATCCATCCGGCTCCCCTCGTTTGAGAAGCAAAGTCCTTTTGGTACGGAAGCAACTTTTCTTGCCCTCGCACCGCATCTTGTGCCGACCGGTGCAGACAGTCGCGAACTCTTGGTGCGCGATTTAGCGCGTGCCAATCTGGATACGATTATGATTGGTGGTGCGATGCTTCCCCTGGGTCAAGAAGATGCGTGTCGATCCATCGTTACCGCGTATCGTCAATTGCCGAAGGGCCGCTCCCTTGATGTATCGGGGAACCATGACCCCCTCGTTATCCGAAAGCTTGTGGCAGATGGAGCAAGCTACCTTACATTCACTAATCCATCCTCGTGGCCGTGTCGCGTCACTGTGCAAATCGGTCAAGCAAAACTACCTGCCATGAAGCATCTTTCGCTTGCCAGTGCGCCAGAAGTGCTCAGCGATGGTCGCATTCAACTAAATTTGCAACCGCATGACTTCCGGGCAATTCATTTTGAACAAGCCGAGTTGGATGTTGCTAATGTGGAGGTATCGATGCCTGCAAATGTTCATGATTTGTTAGAAAAACGAATTAATGAACTTGCAGATCGCACCAGTCAGTTGAAGAACAGGCCAACATTTGATGTTCTTAAAAATACCACGTTTGAAACTGCGGATGCGATCGGATGGCAGGCAGATCAAAAAGGTAGTCTGGCGGTCGACGCCAATGAAGCTCACACAGGGCAAAGTTCACTTCGTTTTGAAAATACGGTCGTTAGGAGTCACCCCTTTTCACCACCCGTCACCGGCCGCCTGTCATTTTCTGTTTGGTTGAAAACATCAGAAGACGCGTTACACCCGCTGCGAATGGGGATCGAGGGGAAGCATAGAAATCAATCGTTTTATCGCTACGGAGAGATCACAGTTGGTTCGGAATGGAAGATGTTTGAATATCAAATTGATGATTTGCCGCTGGCTGATTTGGGGCCACTCACGATACGATTTGAACATGCGGACCAAGGCAACGTGTGGCTTGATGACATCGTTGTTTCAGATTTGTATTTCAGCGAAAATGAACGAAAAGAGCTCTCGAGGCTGATTACCCAGGCACATTTTTCGCTCACGGAGGGAAATTTTGTTGAGTGCGGAAGATTGCTTGATGGGTATTGGCCGCGGTTTCTCCAACGTTATGTTCCGCTTCCTGCAACAAAGGTTGCAGTTCGACCGATGATTGATCCACCACGCGTTCCGGTCGAAGAAGCAAAAGCAGCCGTCACTGAACAGCCATGGTGGAAGAAATTTCCCGGCCTGCTTCGTTAATCATTGTTCGCTGAGTGCTTGTCTCCAACAATGTTTTCGTCTGTCTTTATCCAGGCGGCCATTGGAGAGCCCGGCCACCCATCAGGTGATAATGCAGGTGATCCACCTCTTGCCCCCCATCATTGCCGCAATTGACGACAACACGATAACCGTTTTGAAGCCCGATTTGGTCTGCCAGCTTGCGGATGACACTCCACAGGTGGGCAACCAGCGGACCGTCTTCGTCTGTGAGATCCGCGACTGAGCGAATTGGTTTCCTTGGAATTACCAAAATGTGAGTCGGAGCTTGTGGTGCGATGTCGTGAAATGCAAGACACTGCGAATCTTCATAAACGATGTCCGCAGGAATTTCTCCAGCAATAATTTTTTGAAAGACATTCTGCTCAGGCATTGCTATTTTCCAGCTTGATTGCTTCGTCATTAAGCATCGCAGGGATCCCATCCACAATGGGGTAAAGAACTTGTCGATCTTCGCGGATCAAGCCGCCATCAAGAGGCCGCGTCAGGGTGTTTCCACCAGCATTACGAATCTTTCTCTGCTGGATGTCCAGATTCAGATCAGCGATTATTTGATCATCCGCTATTGCCAGTGGTTGTGCTGATTCCGGACAGATGAGCAATTTCAAAAGGTCTGGGTCTAACACGTGGAGATCATCCTCGAAGCACGAAATAAAATGCCAACATTCCTCGGCAATATAGCAGGCGGAGTGTCATTTGCGAATCGGTCACCGTCAACGCCGAAACTGCGATCTGAATTTTGAAGGTGGCATCCCCCGCCGACGAAGAAAGCAACGATTAAAATTTGACAGGTTCGTAAAACCGGACTCGAAACAGATTTCAGTGATTGGTTTGGCCGACTCAGCAAGCATCCTGCATGCATGTCCGATGCGAAGATCATTGACGTAATCAACCAATGTGGTGCCTGTTGCCTGGCGGAAATTTCTGTTGAAAGCAGCCCGGCTCAAATCGGCTGCATGTGCCAAATCATTTTGACGTAGCGGTCTCTGAAAATCTCGGTGGATAGTTTCCAGGATCTGGGAAATTTTGGGAGAGGTGCTTCGCTGGCGCGGAATAGCGTAGGCTTTGCTTGCCAGCGACCGCGTCTGTTTGGCAACCGAAAGCTCATCTAGGATGTTGAGCATCGCGGAGAGTTTTTGTGCAGGCCGCAGCTTGACCAGATTTTCAAGTTGTTTTGCCACAACCGTTCGATGACGGCCAAGAATTTGCAACCCGTGCCTCGAACGTGTTAGCAGTTGGCGGACGAGGCTTAACTCTTTGCACTCGCCGATGGCAGTGCCTAGAAAAGTGTCCAGAAATTGGACGACGATTGCCCGACGTTGCTTTGAACCTGGGCTCGATGGCCCGCTTCGCCAAGTGTGCGGCAAAAGGGGGCCCAGCAGCACCAGATCTCCCTCACGAAAGTCCGCGATGTGATCCCCGACGAATCTTCGACCTCGCCCTGAGGTAATTAATGTGAGTTCGAACTCGGGATGATAGTGCCACGCAAACGGGAACTGACGTTCTTGTCGGACGAACGCTCTGAACGATGCGTTGTGCGGTTTACGGATTTTTTCAAGCTGTGGTTGCATATGCTGCAGGTTCCGATTTCGTATTTCGGTTACCGTTCAACGTTCGCAAAGGCCTAGCGGTGATTTATCGCTGAGGAGGTAAAACTCCAAATTACAAAGCAGAACCTTATTTCCGGACAGCCTTTTCTCTACAGGCAAAACCTTTGGTCACTTTATGCATTGGCCTCCTCGGAACCTGTTTTTTTCCATGGCTGCCCGAGGGCACATCGGACTAGCAGGTCGGCCTCGATGGCGACAGTGTCGGGAGCTTCGGCAGCTGAAATACGATCTTCGAGTGGCGTGCTGAAGAATTCCAGTAGTGTTTTTTCTATCGCCATCGCATCGCCCCAAGGATAAGTGATGACACCTTCCGGGTGATCTCCAGTGTCATCCGCAATGACCGGTGTGCCCAGATAAATCGATTCTCGAATCGAGGAACTTGTTCCCTCTTGGCGGTTCGAACGGAGATAAACCTGACACTTGCGCAAAAGGCTAAGAAAAATTTCGTGGGTGACCGTTCCGACGATTAAGCAGCAGTCCGTCAATTTAAATGCATCCAACTGTTGCAACAACGCATCATGATTTCCTTTGGCTCCCGTAATGATCAAGCCCACATCGGGATACCTTTCGCGCAGGCCTGCTACGGCTTTAAATAACGATTCGATCGCATACTCGGGACGAATCTCTAAATAGGTGAAGATCCGAGGAGAGCGGCCGCTCAAAAAAGCATCCATCTCGGCAGGAAGGGGCACTGGCTCTGCTGAAATATATTGTTTGCTGAAGGGGGTGATCGGGATGATTTTTTCAGGATTGATCGAATAATCGACAATCAGTTTTTTGACATCCTGATTGTTACAAATCACAAGTTTGGGAATCGCGAACAGCATGCGTAAGATAGGAGCCATCAGTCGTGATTGGGACTTTGGAAAAAATCGCTGCTTAGTGCCCGCGTGCAGTGTGAGTATCGGTCTGCGGAATGTCAGTAAGCTCAGCAGGTAGGCGATGCCGGAAAGCAAAAACCCTTTAGGTGAGCTGCCGTTGGCGTGCATATGTATGACATAGCCACGGCTTAGGTAACGACAGATTTTACGAACGTATTCCCAGCCGCTGCGGACACACTCGTATTCGTCACTGGGGATGCGTCGATTTTCACCGAGATTTAAAGGAACGCATTGATGTCCGGCCTCGTCCAACGCTTGTCGCACGAAATAAAGCCGTGTACCCCAACCGCAGAACGGGGGCGGGTAGACTCCGATTTCCAAAATTTTTACCTGTCGAACAAGCTTTGGATCTTCGATATTGTTTTTCACGATACGTCTCTACTATCCCAACAGGGCATGGAGAACGGAGTCTACACTGACACGATATGCTGGCACGTGTTACGCCGGTCCACGCATTCATGTGGGGTGACCGGGTATGCGTGCTCGGATGCGCGACATGGATCGTGACATTTACCCGCGACAGACGAAGACCGAACAAGCACGTATCACCCGGCCCGGCCAATCCAAAGA
>JAYZMM010000019.1:0-13005 GCA_036153155.1 Planctomycetota bacterium | reverse complement strand
TCCGCGGCCATCCGCGGGAATACGTAATCAGAGCCCACAATAAAAAAGTTTCGTTTCTGTTTCACCTCATACAACCAGTCGATTGCGGGCAAAATCTGCTGATTGGGTGCTGCACCGAGATAGATCACATTCGGTGACTCTTCCATTCCCTCGTACTGAACAGGATAGACCAGGAGATGATCCGCATCTTCAAAAATGGGGACGATGGTCTTCCGACTTTCCGACGTCCAGCAACCAAAGACCGTCACCACCTGATCTTCGCGAATTAGTTGTTCGGCCTGTTGGGCAAATTGGCCCGCGCGGCTTCTCCCGTCCCGGACAATGGGCTCGACGGGTCGCCCCAAAACTCCACCGGTTTGATTCAACGTCTCCAGTGCCAGCAAAGTCGCATCGACCACCGGTCGCTCGCTGTCGGCCATTGTGCCGCTGAGCGAGTGTAAAACGCCAACTTTGATTGGCTCACCCTTCGGCAACATCGGGCCACGGGCACCGTATATCCAGAATGCCAGGGCGACGATTAAGGCAAAAAAGAACAGTCCGCCAGTTGCCCGTAACAGCCAAGCCGAGCCACTGGCTGTTGATGCTGATCGGATCCGTCCCTCGAGTTGACGCTCCACATCCAGGAGCGCTTCCTCCATCTCTTCCATCGTGTTGAACCGATCGATGGGCCGCTTAGCCATGGCCCGCTCGACAACCGCAGCAGCGGCTGCAGGAACCTGGGAGTTCTTTTTACGGGGATCGGGCGGGGGGTCGTTGCAGTGCGCATACATCACCGTAACCACGCTGGTCTTTTCGGCGTAAGGTCGCTCTCCTGTGAGTAGCGCGTAGTAGGTGGCGCCCAACGAATATACATCCGAGCGGGCATCCACCGGACGCGACTCACACTGTTCCGGACTGATATAACTGGGTGTGCCTATAATCTGCCCGTCGCGGGTAATTCCCAGATCCTCGTCAGTGACTTGCTTTGCCAAGCCGAAGTCGGTCACTTTCACGTTCCGCTGCGTGTCGAGCAACAGATTGGCGGGCTTAATGTCGCGATGAACGATGCCCGCATCGTGCGCAGCAGCCAATCCGGTCGCTGCCTGCCGAGCCATTTTGGTCGCCTCCGCGATAGATATCATCGCATCGGTACGACAATATTGCTCACTCGTTCCTCCCCTGACCAATTCCATCACAATAAAGTGAACGTCAGCATCGGAACCGATCTCGTGCAGCACCACAACGTGCGGGTGACTCAGTTTGCCGACCGCTCTCGCTTCCTCCAGGAATCGCTGCCGTGCGATCTGTTCCTGAACCAATTCCGTGGGAAGAATTTTTAGGGCCACGTGCCTCTGGATCGTGGTATCAATAGCCTCAAAGACCATCCCCATTCCACCCACACCCAACACGCGAAGAATGTGGTAGCGGGCGATGGTTCTACCGACCCAGCTTTCGGGAGACTTCAGACTTCGGCTCGCCGCCTCAGCATTGGTTTCCCCGTGAGGATCAAGCGTCTCGTCAAGCGATTCGGGCAAACCACCGGCACCATCCGGTCGATCCGAATTCTCATCGTGCTGATCGTCGGCACTCGATGCGTTTGAAGGATACATTCGCGATGCTGTCGTTGGACGCTTTGATTTCCGGCCTCACTGCTGGCCTCTATCATACCAAAGCCCGCCCCGCTGCTCGAGAAATTTTACCCGACGTCAAACCCGATCAACGAAAATCAAATACAAACCAAAGCCAAGCAAGACAGCCAGAGGCCCTTTCCAGAGAATGGCGTTGCCGCTGAGCACCGCCTCATGAAACCATGAAAGGGTCGCAAAAATGATCCCGAACGCGGAAAGCATAATCCAAATGCGGCGAAAACGTTCGTTTTTCATAGGGAGCATCCTTATCTGCTTAAACCAAAAAGAAAGTGATCAATACCGACTTATTATGGTGATAGCCTTAGAGTCCAGTAACTTGAGGGCCTGAAGCAATAC
This sequence comes from Planctomycetota bacterium, assembly GCA_036153155.1. Taxonomy (GTDB): domain Bacteria; phylum Planctomycetota; class Planctomycetia; order Pirellulales; family UBA7805; genus UBA7805. Next base: position 11,041 of record JAYZMM010000019.1, on the reverse strand, counting down.
TACTGCACGCTGCTCTGACTGCGGGTATCGCGGAATTGGTGTCGACGACTACCCGAAACCAGCGAATTACCCACCCAGGATGGATGCATGCCTAATGTCGTCTTTGCTCTGTGGCCGAGTTGCCGATTTGCCAGAGCAATTACCGCAACGAGACCCCAACGACTCTTTAATTAGCGTACCGGTTGTGTCGGCACACTCGCCGCCGTCGGCGGGACCGCAGCAGATGGTGCCGGTGGAGGCGGCAGACTCAGACCGGAAGCGGTCGTGCTTGCCGTATAACGCTTTAACAGACCGTAGACCTTCTGAAATACCGGCTCAGTGGCCAGTAGATGATACTGTGGCGAACTGGCCACCGAATCAAAATGGGACAGCGAGGTTTGCAGTGCCGTTGAATCGACCGGCTGATTCTCATAGTAGACCGATTTGGGTAGCGCCAGAAATTCACGCCATTTTTCGTCCGGTAAAGCCGCATACAGGTGCGGTGCGGTTGCCGCGAGTTGGCCGCGAATTGCCTCCTGCGACGGTACACTCGGCGGCAACTCAGCAGTCGCCACAGCGGGTGCTGATTGAATAACGGCCGGAGTGGTGGTCGGGGAAATCCCCAAATAACTATCCAGCACACTGACCAGACGGTAGGCCGAGGTTGGCCAGGAAGCACCCGGCAGACCGGTCGCTGTGTGGTAATACATCTGATCCGCATAATTGTCGACCTGCAGCGCTGAACCATCCAGAGACACTCCGACAAATGCGCCTCGGCTCTTGGAATACGACCAGACTTCCGCGTTCAGTTGCGCATTGGTTGCGGCACTCGCTTGACGCCCGAAAGGTCCGGCAGCAGCGGCCGCATCAGCACCTAGCGTGAACGTGCCATGCATGAGATTCTGCACCGATTGCTTCGTACGGAAAACGAGCACTACATCGGTCGACTGTACACCTGCCTGAAAACCGACACTTCCCCCCGTCAAAGAAACAAACCGCGGAGGAGCAAAACCACCGTTGGGCGCTTTGGGCAATAACACGCCCATTCCGTGACGGATACCAACGATGAAACCGCCTTTGATAACGTTCGGAATAATGGCAATGGCTTGCGCCTCGCGAAACACCTTGGTCGGTATTTTGCGCACACGCATTGAAACAAACTCTTCAATGACAGACGTCGCATTGGCGATGATCAAGTCTTGACGCGTTTGCCCCACACCGGGATTCATCTGCAGCGGTGCAGCCCCTGGCGCATCAATCCCGGCACCTGCCGGTACCGGAACCGGTTGCACGGTTTTTTCGACCGGACGATCGAATGATGGAGAAACGATCTGTGCATCGGTAACCGCTGCCAACAAAACGATAACGCTCAAAGTAACGGCGATGCACGCCGCCGGGGTCCCACACTTCCAGATCGTCGAAGGGGCCATGATCCAACACTCCTTGTCTAACTATTGATGGTCCGTGCCGCGAGTCGTTCGTTGCTCGCGAGGGTGATTAGAAATCAAAGACGAAAATCGGCCAATAGCGATTTTCGAGCCTTGCCAGGCAGGTCAAAAAAGGCGATTGGCCGTTGTTTGAGCAATTTTTTTACGCAGAATCTTCCCCCAACGCGGCGGCAACCGCATTGGCCGAAAGCGTTAGTTCCTGGTCGGCCAGGCTGGAAACCTGCCAGAAACCGAGAAAGGCATGTATTGCCCCGGGAACACGCCGACAAGTAACCGACACACCCGCCGCCTCAAGCCGATCGGCGTAGGCCTGCCCCTCATCAATCAGCGGATCCAACTCGGCAAGCAGACAGTAAGCCGGTGGCAAACCTGTCGCATCTGCCACCCGCAGGGGTGAGGCTCGCACATCACTTTCTCGGACCGCACGGTCATCGCAGTAGTGATTCCAGAACCAGAACATGTCTTTTTTCTCAAGAACCAACCCCTCGGCAAAACGGTCCATCGATGGGGTATTGCAGGCAGCATCAGTCGCGGGATAGATGAGCAATTGAAATTGCACCTGGGGACCGCCCGTATCACGGGCCAGAATCGAAACGACAGCCGCCAGGTTTCCACCCGCGCTGTCACCACCCACCGCAATCCGCGTGCTATCTATCGACAATCGCTCGGCCGAATCAGCCGCCCAAACAAGGGCTGCCATCGCGTCCTCCACGGCGGCAGGAAACGGATGCTCCGGTGCCAGACGGTAGTCGACCGAAAGGACTGCACAACCGGAACGTGCAGCAAGACTGGCGGTCACCCCGTGGATCGATTGCAAATTACCGAGAACCCATCCGCCACCATGATAATAGACCAACAGCGGTAAACGCTCGCCGGGCCGCGGATGATAGAATCGACATGGAATATCTCCGGCAGGTGTCTGCGCGACCAGATCTTCTTGGCTGCCGACAACCTGCACAGAGGGGCCCTGAAAAAGGTATTCCGCTTGTGCGCGCGCCTCGGCGGGAGTCAACTCGTGGACAGGCGTGTAGGCCGGACCGTTAAGCAACTTGAGGATTCGGCGGAACTCCGCATCCACATGCTCCCGTGGAGACTCAGGCATCGTGAGACCGATGAGGAAGGGACGATTGGACTGGTAAAACCAAGCACAAAGTCAACGTGAAGTGTGTAATTTATTTGTTAAATTTTTCTTTCAACGATTCTGCTTCGCCAGATATTTTACTGCTGGCCGATTGAAGCTTGTGCTCTACACCCTCTTTGTTTACGGAAAAATTGACGTGACCCTCTTCCTGTTTTGTTTGGACATTGCCCCACAGCAGATAAACGCCAAAGGCGATTAAGCCCAAAAAGATCAGTTTTTTCATGATGTTCCTTTTTCATTTTCGGTGAATGCAAACGACTGCCTGACGCGAAACGACCGGGCAGGAGCATAGTAAATTGCCCGGGGAGACGGAAGATGGATTTTCGCTGCCGCACTATTTGCGGAATGGCGTTTTATGGTCGAAATTCCAGCGAACGCAGGCCTGCAAGCGGTTGGCCTGCCCCTTGTTCGAGGTGGCACCTTCCTGAGTCGGAATGGTGTTGCCGGTGATAAACCGATGACCATACATATATTCGATGCCTAAGGTGAAGGTCGGGTTCGGCGACCAGACCAGATTGATGCTGGCATAACGCGCTTGGAGCAACCGGCCGTAATAATAAATGTCTGACGCGTCCTCGATATCATTGACCGATGTTAGATTGCGGCTGATCGCCTCATCATTCACCGAAAGGATGCTGAAGGTGCCTGTCGATCGCAGTGTGTCGGTCCAGAAATGCTGATAGGCGACCCAGGAACCCCAGATGGGAATCGATTTTAGCGGTCCTCTCACATTATTAATAAAAGAAGCTGGAGCTGCATCAAGTCCCAGTCCGGAAGAATCCTGACTGTAGGCGGCAATGCCCTGACCACCTTGCGCTGCAAGAATCAGGTTGTTTTTACCCCAGGTAGCAATCTTTCCGCTCAGTGCCATGCCGTAACCATAACTGGTTGAACGGTAGTCGGGACCCGAGCCGGTTAATCTGCGGAACAGACCGGCTGCTTCGATATGGGCACGTTCAGGCGTATAAACATATTTTGCGATGACCGAGGGCATCTGATTGACCGAAACGTATTCGTCTTGTGCGGGTGCGGGGGGAGATTGTGGTTCCGGGGTTTGACGAAGTGTGAGCTCACCCGGCATGTGTTCCACGCCGAAAACCAGACCCTGATGGTCCCCCAGACCGAGCGACTCGAACGGAATGTTCATCACGAGTTGCGGTGTGCGCACATAGGGAATGGCATTGGGACCTTCAAAATCGATCGTGTCCGGTGCAGCAGATTGGTTGAAGAAAATCGTGTAATCTTTCCCCGCTTTGAACCAGCCATAATTGGCATACACCTTGTAGACCTGAAAGGCGGTCCGATCCACCTCCTTGAACAGATTCATAAGGGTGTAAGCGCGAAATCTCGCCAGATTCGTCGGTTGCTCAAACCAGACGCCGAGTTGAGTTTGATTCGGACTGATCACCTCACGCGGGTACAGCGTCGAGGCCGGAGTCCCAGTGACCGGAATGGCGGATGTGACAAACTCGCGAACCACCCCTTTATTGGGAACCAATCCCACTGCATTGGTGTCATAGATTTCATCGACTTCTAGCAGGCCATGGAATCCTACCCCTTCGCGGTCACCGGTGAGCATGTAGGGCGCCATTTCGCCCAACCATGCAGGCCCTTCACCAATCCGAGCACTATATTCCTGGGCTGCCGCTTGGCCCGACTGGGATGGCATGCCGATTCGAGCGCGGTTCCATGAGTAACGCTGATTGGTCCTTGCTTGCTGCGACATCTGGGAGGATTGCTGTGGTTGCAGCGACGCGAAGTTATACCCCGGTGTGCTATCAGCCAAATGCCGCTCGACCATGGCAGCCGCTTCACGATCCCAGTCAACATTCTCCGAGGGATCGGCTACCGGTGGTAACCGCTGTATGCTGCCGACATCCTCGGCACCGCAACGCAGCGGCAGGTGAAGCAGCAGGACCACACAAAGCGCAGTGCAGACGCCCATTGCCACCATTCGGAAATCAGATTTCACCGGACCCAAGTTTCAAGTCCTCTTAATTGTCGATCGCGTGCAAAATGCGACAGCAGTGCTGTCTTCTGGTGCGCGTAATCCCGGCGCAGTCTCAGTCGGGCTTATCGGCATAATCAGACTAAACGAAACAGCTTAACTGGCAGTCGCCAGGTTGGTTTTCGATTTTTTTCGGTGAAAACCGTGAATCGATAGGCTTTTAGTCAGCAGTTGACGAGTCGGTTTCGCGATGCGGTCGCTGCGGTCGGAGTTGATGCACACCGAGTTGCACATCATCGCGGGAACAAAATAAATCGAGTGTCCAATCCACCGCCACTCGGAGCCGACGGCCCCAACCGGGCATTTTAAGCAGATACACGGTCCGCCAGAGAAACCAGGCGATCCAGCCCGAAATATCGAGACCAAAGATGCGAGCCACCCCACGATGTCCGCCGAGGGCGGCCAGTGAACCGAGCATCGCAAATTGAAACGGTCGCGTTTTCCCGCCTCGCAACACCGAAACCAGATTCTTCGCCAGGTGCGGTCCCATGCGGACGGCATGCTGTGCGGTCGGCGGATAGGGCTGACCGGAGTCGTCCGGATTTAATGCGCAGTCACCGATTGCCCACAGGTTTTCGTAACCGGTGACGCGAAAATCGTTTTGGCAGTCAATGTATCCCCGCGGCCCGGTCGGCAAACCACTTGCTGCGATCAGTGGCGGCGGGGCAATGCCGGCACACCAAATCACTGTTTCGGTCTCAACTCGCTCGCCGCCTGAGGTGAGACAATAATCTGGTTCGATCCGAGAGAGCGTCTCCTTCAGGCGGATCGTTGTTCCATGCTTCGCCAGTTCGCGAGCTGCGTAACCGGCAAGTCGCTCATCGAGGGTAGGCAAGATGCGATCCGAAAGTTCGTAGAGCGTGGCTCGACAATCTTCAATCCGTACGTTTTTGAATTTTTTGGCAACCCGCCGCATGAAGGCCAAAAACTCACCGGCCGCCTCCACCCCCGTGTAGTTGGCCCCCACTACTACCAAGTGCAACAGCCGGCGCTGCTCTTGCGGATCGTCAACTCCGTCCGCCCATTCAAGCAATTGAATAATCCGGTCCCGCAGGGATACTGCATCGACTAGAGATTTGAGCCCATGCGCATGTTCGCTCAACCCTGGTACATCAGGCATCCGCGTAACGCTGCCAGACGCAACGACCAGATGATCGTAATCCATCGTCCGTAATTGGCGTCCGCCGGAGAGCCGATAGATGACCTGCCGAGCTGCAGGATCAATTTGCTCGACTTCTGCCATATGAAAAATCGTGCGGCGGAGAAACGAGCGAATGGATACGACCGCGTGCCGCGGCTCCACGTCGCCAATGCCCGCTTCGATCAGCAATGGCGAAAAGACAAAATAGTTATTTCGATCCAGCAGCACCACCTCCGCCTCGGCGGGCGAGAGTTGTTTCTCCAGTGCCTGAGCGCAATAGGCGCCGGCAAATCCGCCGCCGACGATCACGATCTTTTGTTTCGAGTTGTTTTGCTGCATGCAAAAGCTCACAAGGAAAGAGGAACAACCAGCTCTATGGCAGTGGATAATTTTTAACGCCACTCACCTTCGACCGCAAGTTTCCCTCGCTGCACGCGAGATCGCTTTCCTGTCGGCGAGCTGCCCGTTATGATGCCACAAAGAACCTTCGCGTAAGGAAAAAAGATGATTGAAGCGGGTATATTTCTGCTGCTGACTATTTTGTTTCTCGCTATCGTGCGCGGCTTTCGGACGTTTGCACTGATCGTGTTCTGGTGCTGCTTCGGATTCATCCTGCTCGATTTCCTGTTCCATGCCACCAGCCCCTTGGCTATCAGCCTTTAAAAATCGAACGGAGGCATTGCAGATGCCGAAAGATGAAGCGGCAAACAGCTCTAGCAGAGCAAACAGTCCTGGCAGACCGTGGGGCCAATATCTGCTGCTTCTATTTCTTTGGGCCCTGAGCGTGCCACTACTCGCCGCGTTCTGGGTTCAATTCGTATGGAAGGAAGCCCCCTGCCCGCTCTGTCTGCTACAGCGAATGTGCATGATCTTGGCAGGAATTGGCGTCATCTGGATCCTCACGACCGACGATGCGATCAACCGGGCGGCAGGTCCATTGCGGTGGTCGCAGGGCTTTGCCATTTCTGTGCTGGCCGCAACGCTGGGGCTGTGCATTTCGCTTCGGCAGATGTTGCTACACATCGCACCGGACGACCCCGGATTCGGCACGCCGGTCCTGGGTTACCACCTTTACACTTGGGCATTCGGCATCTTCATCATGATACTCATCTGCAGCGGCGTCTCGTTAGTGATGACCCGGTCGCTGTGTCAGATCAACGACACATCAAAAGGATCAATGCTGACGAGGATTACGAGAATCAGTATCTGGCTGTTCGGTCTGGTGATTCTGGCCAACGCGGTGGTGGTCGGTTTTAACGCGGCAAACGAGTTACTCACGGTAGCAGCCACACCTTGATATGGTGAATGCTGAAACGGTGACTTGTTGTCAGTGCGCCAGTGCCACTCGGCCAGTTGCAGGATCTCCTGCTACATCAACCCGTCCGCTTTCTTTGTCGATGCTCACCATACACGGAGCACCAATCGGGCCACTGGTCACCTCGATTTTGTGTCCCCGTGACCGAAGCGCATCGGCGACATCCGGCGCCAATCGCGGGTCGAGCGTGAGATTCCCGAGTTGCGGTGGCGGTTGCCCGAAAGAACCGATCAAGTGCCGGGTGCCAAAACGGGGCGTCGCAGTTGCTACTTGGGGCGATGCTCCGTCGGCCACATATTGCAGCAGAATCTGCAAGGCTACCTGGTCTTGCCAATCGCCTCCGGCAACGCTGATACCGGCAACCGGTCTGCCCTCGCGCACCATGAGCGTTGGCGTGAGTGTGATACGGGGGCGTTTGCCGGGCATAATACAGTTCGGATGATCAGGCCACAGATTGAAACTTTGTAGTCGTGAACCAAGCCGAATGCCTGTGTCACCTGCAAGTGCCCCGGCCCAACCACTTGGCGTGGCAACCACCATGCGTCCCTCCCGGTCGGCTGTCACACAATTGGTCGTGTCCATCACAGGCCGCTGCGAACCGGCGTCCCAGTGATATCCCGCGAGCAACGGTTGCATTTGGGCCGGATTTCCGGGACGTAATTGCAACGATGCCTTTGCAGCGTCGACGAGCGGTCGTCGCATCCGCGCGTATTCGGAAGACAAGAGGGTGTTCGTTAGTACTTTTGAAAACAGTGGGTCAGCGTAGAACGCGTCTCGGTCAGCAAGGGCGAGCTTCATCGTTTCGACAACCGTGTGGATTGCGTCCGGATCCTGCTGCAGATATGCAAATCCATCTATGGCACTGAGTATTTGCAATGCCTGAAGTAAGTAGGGTCCCTGTGTCCATGGCCCGCATTTATAGACCTGATGGTCGCTAAACGACACGGTCAACGGCTGCTCCACCCGCGTTCGATGTGCGGCTAGGTCCTCATACCGTAATAATGCATCGTGCTTGCGGGCCCAGTCATCCAGGTCGCGAGCAATCGAACCGCGATAGAATGCATCAGAAACCGCGGCAAGCTGCTCGTTCCGCGATCCGCGGGACGACGACTCAGCGACACACAGGGTCTTGAACGTGGTTAGTAGATTTTGCTGCCACGATTCGCTCCCCGCCTCAAGCATTTCCATGGTGGCAGTTGCACAGTCAGCAAACGACATGGTGCCGTGTCGCAGAAGCAAAGTCACGCACGCATCGAGGAGTGCCGGCACGGCAGCCGCCTGACTACCACGTCGCGGAATGCCACCGATCGATTCAAAATGTTTGCGGGTCGCCAAACGTGGCGCCGCACCCTGCCCGGCGAGCACCTCAACCGCTTTTTTTTTGGGATCGAAGACCAGAATCGGCACCTCTCCCCCGAAACAGTGCAGCTCCCGACCTGCGGGATCGCAGACAGACAGAACCAACAGACCTGCGGCAGCGGCATCGGCCGCATTCCCCCCTTCGCGTAAGATGGCATGCCCGGCTCGAGTCGCGGCTGCGTTACCGGTCGCGATACCGCCTTGATATCCACTGGCGGCAGCCGCGTCGACTGCCTGCGCGTCTGCAGCGTAAAGCCGATTCAGTGCGACCGGGACCGCCAGCGAGCCGGCCAACAAGACACTCCGTCGTGAGACGCCAACACGGTCTCGGTGTTGGTTTATCGGCAAACGCATTGCAGCCTCCCTTTATGTGTCCCATTCAATCTGAATTTCAATCACTTTAAACCGATAATTTTGATTCAGTTCGGAATCGGTTTAACGCCGAGTCACGATTTACCGCGAAGCAAACCCATCACAATCCACAAGATAGCAGTCAACACGAGGCTGCCCACAATGGAAATATGAATCGGGATTCCGATCATCGGCAAAATCGCATTCGCCGCCACGATGATCAGCACAAAAACCAGGAGTTGTCCTAAAGTACTCTGTGGCATAGTTCACCTCAATAATTAAGAGTGGATAAACGCATTTATCGCCAAGCGCCTCGCACTCCTAGTGAAGATATGCTCCGATCGTCCTGGGGGCTATATCCCTGACTTTGGAAAATAAGAATAACCCTTCCATCAAGCGGCATTGCAATCAGAAAATCGATGCGTTCAACAAAAAAGCCCCGACCGACACGCCGGGTGTCGATCGGGGACCAAAGCTACCATCAAACGAGAAATGCAATGCCTCAGGACTTGCAGCAGGCTGCTTGCCCCACGGCACCTGTGGCATGCGAGGCTTCTGCGTTTTCCTTGCAGCAACCTTTTCCCTGAATCGCCTCTTGCGATGTCGGGCAGCATGGGCTTCCACAGTCTTCACCACAACCACAACCCTCACATTTGCACGCAGGACAATTGCAATCCGTGCACAGCCCATCAATACAACCGCACTCCGGACATTTACAATCCTTGCCACAACAGCATGCCGCAACAGGCGCGTTGTCGGCTTTCACGGCAAATGTCGGAATCGTCAAAAATGCGGCGACAGCGACGATGGCCAGCGCGGCACAAATTTTTGAAAACGTAAACATATCTATTTCCTCTCTGCGGATAGAATCCGCGTTGGGTTAAAAAAAGACAGCTCAACACAGGTGCGACGCGTAAGGAACGTGTCACAGGCAGCGCATTAGTTGAGCCAGATACCCAATACCGCGTGCAAGCGGAGAGGAAAAGCAATGGACGAATCAGACGTCTGCGGACCCGGTTGCTGCCCTGAACACCTCAGTGATTCGGGAGCGTCATCCAAGGCGACCACCATGGACTGACGCACAGGAAAATCATCGCGGACGTCGGGCGTCAAGGGTTGCCGCGGCGGCGTGCCACGACAACAACATGGATCGACTGAACTGCACGGCGTACTACGTGTCTTGCAACAACTGGTCGTAGGTGCCGTCTGACAACAGGACTGAGCCGGAGCACAGCAGGGACTTGCCAGTTCGCCCGCTACTGCTGCCTCCTTCGACTCGCAACACTCGCAAGGGGTCCACATCCCCAGCGGCATGCCGGCAACAAGTATGGCAAGAATCAAATGCCAGACTTTTTTGTGTTTCTTGTGATGCCCAAGTCGAATCATGGAACCGCCCGTTTCGCGGAATGTTTCAGCACTGCAACGGCTCTCGGTTTGCAGTGCGGTGCGACGCTTATAACACTATAGACGATGTTACGTAATGGCAACTTGGGCGGTTTTAAAACGCGTGCTCGAATACAGTCAGTATGTCGCTTTTCCCCGGCGAAACGGCCATTACGGCCACGAAAAAAAACGTGACGCCACTTCGACATTGATGCCATTCGAGCCTGTTTCACGTCGATTCGAGTCTGCTATAATCCGCCGTATGCCTCTCCCAGCAGCGAGTAAATGCCCGGTGGTGCCTCTGCTCTTGTTGGTCCTCCTTCTTCCGGTTGCCGGAGGACCTCAGCGAGCAATCGCCCAGTCGCCAGAGGCCAACGGCGACGCCCCGACAATGCAAACATTGTCGGAGGATCGCAACACACTCATTCTTGAACCTGAGTCCCCCCCGGCCCGCACGGTCGCTGATGTTTTTTACCTGGTGCTCGGAATCGTATTCGTCATATTTCTGCTCGTTTTCGTGCCACTCACCTGGATGCTGTTTCGCTTCCGAATGCGAAAAGAAGACGAGGGAGTCGAACCGCCGCAGATCTATGGCAGCAATCCGATCGAGCTTGCCTGGACGGTGGGACCGGCGATCATTGTGCTGGTTCTCTTTCTGGTCACAGCCCGCAGCATCTTTGAAATTGAGGCAGCCGTGCCACCGGCCGATGCAGTGCGCGTTCGCGTGATCGGACACCAGTGGTGGTGGGAATACGAATATCCCGAATATGGCTTTATTACAGCAAATGAACTTCACGCACCGCTTGCCAAAGACGGTACTCCCCGCCCCGTGTACGTCGACCTGGAATCGGCTGATGTAATTCACAGCTTCTGGTTACCACAACTATCGGGGAAGACCGATGTGATCCCTGGACGG
>JAYZMM010000018.1:0-8293 GCA_036153155.1 Planctomycetota bacterium | reverse complement strand
TAGGAAGCATGTATCGTCACAATGGAAAGATAGCTTGATATATATCGGATAAATAAATTAGGAAAAAAGAATAAGATTATTCGAACAAGTGATTTAAATAATCCATTAGTTGCCAGCCATTTGTGGTCAATGGGCCTGGTTTTTTGTTTTTGACGATTGTGACGTTGTTTCTGATTCTTGCTGTTATTCGATGGTGTGGACGGCGCGAGCCTGCACCTTGGATGCGTACCGAGGGATGGTGAAGATGTAAAACCAAAGAATAGAGCAGGACGGTTTCAACATTGTGACCAGCATTTTTGATATTCATTGGGGGCGCATCCATCACCGGGGATAATCAAATCGGGTGAGATTCGTTGTCTGCCAGCGAAACGTCCCAAATGGCTCGTTCTCGTGCGCGTTGATGTGGTGGGTGGAGAATACCGCATCGCAGCAATCGGTCAGTTGAAATGCAATAACTCCGCTTGCACACTATGTTTGAGGTACCGTTATTGGTTGCGTTCGCGGTCCGGTATTACCCGTTGACAGGGTCGCAGGTTGTGGACTGCTGCAACCTGCCGTAGAGTGACTTCCACGCCGGTGATGAGGGAACCGGTGCGGGTTGAGCAATTAATTTTTCCAAACAGCACCCATGGCGGATTCAAGTTCTAAAGATCGACAAGAAATCACCTTGTCTGCTGTTCCGAAAGCGGTCATAAGCCGCCTTAGCCTTTACTTGCGCGAACTGCAACAACTATTGGCGGAAGGTAAACAGACGGTGCGTTCGGGCGAGTTAGGTAAACGTCTGGGCTTCACCGATGCTCAGGTTCGTAAAGATTTGACCTACTTCGGCCAATTCGGTTATCCGGGGATCGGCTATCAGTCAGAAGAACTAGTGCAGGCAATCCGGCATATTCTCGGAACCGATATCGAGTGGCGGGTTGTAATTGTGGGCATTGGCAATCTGGGCAGAGCACTCTTGGGCTATAAGGGTTTCGCTAGTCAGGGTTTCCAAATCGTGGCGGCTTTGGATACCGACTCGAAAAAAACGGGTACGACGGTGGAAGGTGTAAGAATTCATCCCATTAATGAGCTCAAAAAGGTCGTGCGACAACATCGTGCTCGCTTGGGGATGGTGGCCGTCCCCGCTCCAGCAGCTCAGGATGTGGTTGATCAACTTGTTGATGCTGGAATCGACGGCATCGTCAATTTTGCGCCAGTGACGATCAATTTGCCCGCGCACGTCAGCCACGTGGGAGTTGATTTGGCGAGCGAGCTAGAGCAAATCACCTTTGCCGTGGCCAAACGCCTGCAGATGCAAAGCGATTCCTAAGGTGTTTGGGAGTGGACCCTGAGGCCTTGAATTCCAGTAACTCATTGCAGCGGACTTCCCGTAAATAGCCCGCTGGGATATACATGCAGTGAGGCAATACTGCCCGGTGGTGTAATGGTAACACTGCGGATTTTGGTTCCGCCATTCCTGGTTCGAGTCCAGGCCGGGTAGCTTCACCCCCTGATTTGCCCTGATTTTAGCCCGTGCTTCCACATTCTTTTGGGCTTGGATGCCCATCCGCTGCTAGCATTGCTTCGGACGAGGTGCTTGCAGGCACCTGAAGAGACAGGGCCAAGAGGGACTATTTTGCTCTGGGTGCTCAACTTCGTATGTATCGGTATCGATCGAAGCGGTAAACTGGCAACATCGGTTGCTTGCTGACACGCAATGCGTGAGGCGGGTCGCACGATGGGGTGCATCGGTCAGAACGAGGGCGTTATGGAGCATGACTCAGGAAGTTTTTTGAAAGCCCAGTTTTTACGGCGTCCGCTTCTGTCAGTGTCGCTGACGATCGGTTTGGTTATTGTCCCGGCTGCACTACTTATTGGCGGCCCCTCCATCGTCAGTCATACCTCATTGCGCCAGAAAATTGTGCCCTTGGTGCTGCCTAAACTGAAAGGCACATGTTCGATCGGGGCCGCATCATTAGGCTGGTTTTCTCCAGTCGTTTTCACCGATGTCGACCTTGATGGTCCGGCGGGTGGGCCGCTGATGCGCGACGGAACCATTGGGCTCAACCGGACCCTGTTTGGGTTGATTACTCAAGGTATTGCAGGTGCCACCATCACCGTCTCAGAGGCGGATGTCCACCTAGTCGTAAGAGAACAGTCCACGAATTGGGAAAAAGCGATCGAAGATATTTTGGCAGAACCTGCGTCTGAGGATCCACCACCGGCAATCACAGCGAAACTTGAAGCAATCGATGTCATCATTGCAACGCCAAAGAGAGAAGTCGGTCGTATTAGCGATTGGACGCTGTTGGCCCGCTACAGTCCCGAAGACACGCTGCCGCTGACGGTCGAGACCTCGGCTGCGATTGCGGTAGCCGACACAGACGATTCGCCAGGCCAGATCTCAGCGGTTTTGCGGTTCTCGCCGGCCAAAAGTAAGGCAGAGTCACCTCTCGGAGAATTGACTTGGGAGACATCAGGAATACAGCTCAAGGCACTTGGCCCCCTCCTCGCCCGCCTGTTGCCTGAGAGCACTATCGAGGGTCGAATCACTTCGATTGCCACTATTGATTGGCAGCGTGACCTAGCCCGCGTTGAGATGAAACTGCTCGGTAGTGATGCGGCTTTCCGTTCCCCTACGGTACTTTCAGGTGAGACACTCAATTTACAGCGGGGTAACCTGGAATTGCGCGCCACAGCCGAGGGTAACGCGTTCCAAGTGGAAACGTTCCGTTTCGATTCAGACTTCGCTGAATTCGAATTGACGGCCGTAGGCCGCAACTTGCGACGGGCGGCTGCGGTGGCCGGGGAGAATGGAAACCTGTTGTTTGAGAACGTCGAGGCAAAAGGCAAACTAGATTTGCCTCGCTTGGCTAATCAGCTTCCTACCGTGTTTCGACTTCGCAAAAATACGAAGATTGATTCAGGGCAGGTGCAATTCTCCATGCAACTCAATTCGCTGGAAAGCGGTCGCGAATGGAATGCGGATATCAAGGCTTCGGAGCTTGCCGCGACCGCCAATGGAAGCCCCCTTCGATGGGAGCAGCCTATTGCGATTCAATTACAACTCCGGGAGCCCCTCGCGGGCGATTGGCAGGGCGAAGTTTCTTGCGCTAGCGATTATTTGATCGTCAAGGCAAACGGTTCAACCCAAGCCGGAACTGTCGCGTTGACCGCCGACTTGACTCAACTTGGGGAGGATCTTGAACCGCTTGTGGATCTTGGCGGTCTTGAAATGACCGGCCGGATGCAAGCCAGCATTGATCTTGCTCAAACGGATCGAAATCAACTTGATTTAAATGGGCAAGGGATCGTGGAAGGTTTCCGACTCGCGATGCCCGATGGCGTGCACTTTGAAGATCCGCGGATGACACTTCGTTTGAAGGCCCGCGCAACGGTTGCCAATCAGCAGATTGCCGTGGTTGAACGAGCCGAACTTCGCTTTGACTCTTCAGGCGATCAAGCAAGTGTGCAATTGACCGACCCGATTACGACGCCCGATCTTCTGGCGGGTCTCCCGTTGGAGATCCGTGGCAGTGGACAACTTGCATCGTGGTTCAAGCGGGTACCTCTAAAAAAGCAATCTATGACATCGCTGCCTGAGGGCCGCTTCGATGCGGAAATACGTGGACGGTTTGCCACGACGGATATTCGTTTAGAGCATGCTCAAGTCAAAGTGGAGCATTTGAAAATACCCCTCAAGACGGGGAATATCGATCAACCTAGTCTGGTCCTCACTGGGAGCGGCAGGTGGGATCGGATTAACCGACAACTCTCGGATGTTGCGTTAGCAGCACGCGCCCCGGCGGTTGCCGTTTGGACTGAAAAACTAAATGTTACCCTTCCCGCAGCCGTGACGCAGCAGGCCGACACGCAGCCATTGCCCGAGGCAACCGGAACCCTCTATGTGCGAGGTGACCTTGCCGCCCTTCAGCCTTGGATAGCTGCCCAAGATGCAGTTAGTCGCTTTTCGCTGGCAGGAAAGGCAGAGGGCAAGTTTACGTTGCAGACTGAAAATCACCAGATCGCCTTAGAGCCGGAATTGGCAATCCGTGATTTTTCGATCCAGCCCGCATCAGATCGAGAAGCACTGGCTGATATTCGGGCTAGGGAATCGCAAGTCCGACCGACGAGCCTTGAGCCGATCTGGGAAGATCAACAACTCACGCTTCGTGGCCGATTGATTTACGACCATGCCCAAGATCGTCTGCAGATGGAGCGGGTTACTACTGGCTCGCGTGGAATGGGTGTACAAGATCTGGCGGGCAGTATCGAGCAATTGACCGGACGACCTATCGCGAATTTACAGGGAAATTTGGTTTATGATCTGGCGCAGGCAACCGAAATGCTATCACCACATCTTGATGCAGAGTTGGCGATCGTCGGTAAAGGAAGCAGACCGATTTACTACCGGGGCCCACTTCTTTTCAACTCAACCGACTCGACAGACATATGGTGGGAAGGCATTGAAGCAGGCGGTGGATTCTCCTGGGATTTTTTTCAATGTTTCGGTCTTCGCGGCGGAAAGGGTGCATTTCGTGCTGAACTGAATGAGGGCATCATTCGTGGCACAAGGATTGATATTCCATTTGGTGGTGGCCAACTGCAAATGGTACCGTTTGTACGATTCGACAGTGGTCCGGCGGTGCTGCTCTTAAGCCAAGACACTGTCCTTTCGCGTGCGATGATTACCGAAGCGGTGTGTCGAGACTGGTTGCAATATCTTGCGCCTGTGCTGGCGGATGCGACGCGGACCGAAGGCCAGTTTTCGATCCGCTTGACCCGCTCGGTGGTTCCGGTGGAGGCTCCCGAAGCGGCGACACTCGAGGGCACATTGACAATCCATGAGGCACAGATACGTCCGGGGCCTGTGACCGAGCAGATCGCAACGATCGCTGCTCAGGTAGATGCGATCATCAATCGACGTCCGACCCCAAATGATCCGGTTTTAAAGATTGACCCTCAAGAGGTTCCGTTCCGTATGGTTGCCGGACGGGTCGAACATCATCAGTTTGAAATTGAAATCGGCGATGTGGTCGTGCGGACAAGTGGATCAGTTGGACTGGATCAAACACTCGATCTGGTTGCCGAAATACCGATCCTTCAGAAATGGGTCGACCGCGACCCGATTCTCCGCGGTCTTGCCGGGCAAACGCTCAAGCTTCCTATTCGCGGCACGGTTCAAAACCCGAAAATCGACCCCAAGGCGATCGGCAAACTCAGTAAACAGATGTTGCAGGGGACCGCGAACGGGTTTCTGAATGATGCGATTGATCGGGGCCTGCAGAAGGGCTTGCAAGAACTCTTTCGTTAACGTGTCTCATCGAAGGGCAGTCAGGCAAATGTCGCGATGGGCGAACGGGCAGATCTACGATCGGGCCGCTCACAACCGACTAAGATAAGGACGGCCGATTGCCAATCGGCTATACCTTGCGGTAGACTCATTGCTGCCGCCATTCTGAGGCATTTCCGCGGATTTCCGTGACCGGGGAATGGTCCGGGCCGTGTCCGCCTTGGGCATCACGCCATCTTTTTCGGTTACTTTTTCGGTTAGTTGAAACGATGTTTGACGCACTTCAGGAAAATCTTTCGGGGGCTCTGCGATCGCTTCGCGGTCGGGGGAAATTGACCGAAGCCAATATGCGCGACGGTTTAGCGCAAGTTCGTGAGGCATTGCTGGAAGCCGATGTCAGTTTTTCTGCCGTTCGTGATTTCATGGAACGCGTTACCGAGCAGGCAGTCGGGGAGCGGGTGCTTAAGAGTCTCGACCCGAGTCAGCAAGTCGTCGGCATTGTGCACGAGCAACTCATTGAGTTGATGGGGCCGGTCGACCATGATTTGCACTTCCGGAGTGGAGTAACGGTGTTAATGCTGTGCGGCTTGCAGGGTTCCGGTAAGACGACCTCATGTGCAAAATTAGCGCAGCGGATTCTAGAACTCAAAAAGAAACCGATGCTTTGCGCTGCGGATTTGCAGCGTCCTGCAGCCATCGATCAACTGCACGTGTTGGGCGATCAAATCGGTGTCCCCGTTTTCTCTCAGCGCGACATGCAAGATCCGGTCGCGGTCTGTCGTGCGGCCCGAACCGAAGCAGAGCGGCAGCAGGCCGACGTACTCATTCTTGATACCGCAGGTCGATTGGCCATCGATGAGGAGTTGATGGCCGAATTGGCCGCAATCGACAAACAGGTGCAGCCCGATCAGGTCTATCTGGTTGTCGATGGTATGACTGGCCAGGATGCCGTTAAAAGCGCCAAAGGGTTCAACGATGCATTGGAACTCGATGGCTGCATCATGACCAAATTGGACGGCGATGCGCGTGGTGGTGCGGCACTTTCCGTTAAGCATGTCACCGGTGTTCCGATCAAATTTATCGGTACAGGTGAACACATTGATGGACTGGAAGAGTTCCACCCCGATCGTCTGGCAGGTCGGATTCTGGGGATGGGTGATGTGCTTTCGCTGGTTGAGCAAGCGCAAAAGAAGTTTGACCAGGAGGAAATGGAGCGGCAGGAAGAGCGGATGCGGAAGGGCGAGTTCACACTCGACGATTTTCGCAAACAACTCTCGCAGGTGACCCGCTTAGGTCCAATGGGCAAAGTGATGGGTATGCTCGGGATGGATGGCGGAATGGCCGACATGATGGAGGGAGCAGATGTCGAGAAGGATATGAAGCGTTTGTTCGGCATCATTGACTCGATGACGGCCGAGGAACGGCGCAACCCGGTGAAGGTTATCGACCCGTCCCGTCGTCGCCGGATCGCCTCTGGTGCCGGTGTTTCGGCAGGAGAAGTGAATGATCTCGTCAAACAATTTGACGGCATGGCCAGTATGATGAAGCAAATGGCGGGAAAAGGTGTGCGGGAAAGGATGAAAATGGCCAAAGAGATGCAGGCTCAGGCCATGGCAAATCCGGGTGGAAAACTCGCGAAAACCAAGCAGGGAACAGGAAAGCGTCTTTCTAATAAAGAACGCCAGAAGTTGAAAAAACAGCGGGAAAAAGAGGCTCGTCGGAAAAAGCGGTCGCAACGCACAGGCCCCCAAGAATGATGGAACACCCTGTAGGGTGACCGCCCTTTCGCCTGCATCGCTGGTAAAAAAAGGGCTGAGAGGGCTGACATTTTCTGCTGCAAGAAGGCAGAATGATGAGTCTCGAGTTTTAAAAAGCTAACAGGAGATATGTGGTGGCAGTTCGAATTCGCATGAAAAAGCTGGGGCGGAAGCATCGGCCCTTTTTCCGGATCTGTGCCGTGGACAGTCGTGCGCCACGCGATGGCCGGGTTCTTGAGGAACTGGGGACGTATGATCCGATGATACCGGAAACGGATGCCCGCGCTGCGTTGAATAACGAACGGTTCGCTTACTGGCTAGGCGTTGGCGCACAAATGAGCGACAGAGTTAAAGTGCTTTTTAAAAAGTACGGTCCAGAGGGAACCCACCTTGAGGCGCGAGAGTCGGCTCTGGCGAAGCGGTCCGGACCGAGGGTGTTACCGGATTTCGGTGCACCGGCATACGTGCCCTCGGCAGAACCGGAAGCACCTGAGGCCGACGAAACTTCGGCTGCTCCCGAGGGAGATGAAGCCGCGAAAGATAAAACAGAGGTTGTTGCCGAGGTCGCCACCGATAGTGAATCGGCTGAGGCCGATGTCGCAGAAACCGATACTGATGCTGGCGCATCTGCAGAGTCGACCGAAAGTGGGGCTGAGGAAGCGGCGGAAGAAGACAAGAGCGAGTAACCGATCATGCGGTTTGATGTCCTGACCCTTTTCCCGGAGATGTTCCCGGGTTATCTGGGACAGAGTTTGTTGCGTCGGGCGATCGATGCCGGACTTGTTCAGGTAGAACTGCATAATCTCCGCGATTGGGCAACCGGGCCCCATGCGGCAGTGGATGATCGGCCATTTGGTGGTGGTCCGGGCATGGTATTAAAAGCGGAACCGGTCGTGGAGGCGGTCGAGGCGGTCCAAGCCGCCCAACAGACACCGGGGCATTTGGTGATGCTTACGCCACAGGGGCGTCGGCTTGATCAATCAGGTGTAGAGGCATTGTCGAAAAAATCGAACTTGCTTTTGTTGTGCGGACGTTACGAGGGATTTGACGAGCGTGTCAGGAAGATATTGAAGCCTGATGAAATTTCGATTGGAGATTACATCCTGAACGGCGGCGAAGTGGGTGCGATGGTTTTAATCGATACCTGCATTCGGCTGGTACCGGGCGTTTTAGGGGATTCAGAAAGTTCAGAAAACGATTCATTCTCGGGGCCCAACCGTCATCGGATTGAGTGTTCGCAATATACGCGTCCGAGAAATTATCG